>NZ_CAXUNQ010000006.1:0-186926 GCF_964252615.1 uncultured Bradyrhizobium sp. | reverse complement strand
GACGCCAACACGCCGTCATGCCCGGCCTTGTGCCGGGCATCCACGTCTTTCTTCCCGATGTGGAGCAAAGACGTGGGTCAAGCCCGGCCATGACGCTGAGATACATAGGCCCGGCTCTGCCGGGGCAGAGTCACACCGATACCGCGTAGAGTTCGTATTCGCCGCGTACCAGTTCGATATGCGCGCGCATGGCCGCAGCCGCGCCGACCCGATCGCCGCGCATGATCGCGACCACTACGCGGTCGTGCTCGGCTTGCGATTTCGCCAGACGGCCGAGGTTGCGGAACTGGGCGCGACGGAATGGCTGCACCCGCACACGCGTCGCCAGCGTCATCTCGGCAATGTAACCATTCTGCGAGCCCGCATAGATCGCGTTGTGAAAGCGCTCGTTGACGTCGTGAAACCGTTCCGGATTGCCGGCATAGCTCAGCACGCGCAATTCCTCGTGCACGGCTTCGAGCGCCTGCCGTTCCACTGCCGGCATCCGCTCCGCGGCAAGGCCGGCGCACAACGCTTCCAGTTCCGCCATCGCCTCGAACATCCCGGTGAGCCGATCCAGCGACGGCCGCGCCACGACCGCGCCGCGATGCGCCCGCGCGTCGACCAGGCCCGAGGCGGCAAGCTGGCGCAGCGCCTCGCGCACCGGCGTGCGCGACACGTTGAAGCGCACCGCGATCTCGGTTTCGTCGAGTGCGGCGCCCGGCGGCAGCGCGCCGCGCACAATTTCGTCCGCCAATTGCAGGCGCAGTTCCTCCGCGCGGGTGATCTTGCCCGGCACGGCCAAGGCGCGGGCGGCGCCACCGACCACCTCTAAGCGAGCTGGCGGACCGGCCGATGCATCGGTCCGAAGATCGTCCAGATTCATGTCTTTTGATCCGGCGGTTCGTTGATAATGCTGACATGGGCAGCGACGATGCGCCAGCCTTCCGGGAAGCGCACCCAGGTCTGCATCTGCCGGCCGACTTTGCCGGCGAGCTGCTCGCGATAAAATAGCGTCGAGGCCACCGCCGTATCCCGGCCGTAGGTGGTGATCAACGTCCGAGCAGTCGTACGCCCCAGCCCGACCGGCGAACGCGCGGCGCGAAACGCCATGATCTCGTCATAGCCGTACAGATTTTCACCGACGCCGTAACGCAGCGTCCGCTGGTCGGGACAGAATAATTCGTCGAGCACCGCGATGTCGTTTGACACCAGCGCTTTCTCGTAACGCTCGAACTGCGCGCTCACTTCGGCGAGCACATCGGGACGATCGACTTCCATCCTCAAAATCCTTTTGGACGCGGCGCGGCGACCGCGCCCAACCGTTCCAGCGCATAGGCGACGCGAAGCGCGATGTCTTCGCGCCACGGCGCCGCAATGATCTGCACGCCGATCGGCATCGGATCGAGCGGAACGGGCACCGCGACCACGGGAAGGCCGATGAAGGAAATGGGCTGGGTGTGAATGCCGATATTGGCGCGCACCGGCAGTTCGACCCCGTCGAGCACGAAGGTTTGCTGCCCGAGTTTCGGAGCGGTGCCGGGCGTCGCCGGGGCGACGATCACGTCGACCGATTTGAAAATCTCCAGCACTTGGGCGCGATACCAGCGGCGGAATTTTTGCGCGCGGTCCACCAACGGCGCGGGAATCATCGCGCCCGCAAGCAGCCGGTCGCGTACCGCAGGATCGAAATCGTTCGGCCGCTTGCGCAGGCGGTCGAGATGCAGCGACGCGCCTTCCGTTGCGGTAATGACATAGGCCGCGGCGCGGGCGCGGGCGGCCTCCGGAATTTCAATCGCGGCCGGGCTGCCGAGCGCCTTGGCGACGCGGGCGACCGCTTCTTTCGCTTCCGGAAAAACGTTGCGTTGAAAATAACCGCCGGCCACCGCAATCCGAAGATCGCCGATGTCCTGCGCCAGCACTGCGCTGACCGGCTCGGCCGGACGCGTCGTGCAGGCGGCATCCTCGGCATCAGGACCCTGCAGCGCGTCATAGGCCAACGCCAGATCCTCGACGCTGCGCGCAAGCGGTCCGAGATGATCCAGGCTCGAGACAAATGGAAACGAACGCGCGCGCGATAACCGGCCATAGGTCGGCTTCAGGCCGAAAACACCGCAGAACGAGGACGGTACCCGGATCGAGCCGTTGGTATCCGAACCCAATGCCAGCGGCACCAGCCCGCCACCGACCGCGCCGCCGGAGCCTCCCGACGAACCGCCGGTCATCCGCGTCGGGTCGTGCGGATTGCGCGACGGGCCGTCGTGCACGTTTTCGCCGGTGAAATCGTAGGCGTATTCGCCCATGTTGAGCGCGCCGACCAATACCGCACCGGCGGCTTCCATGCGCTCAACCAGTGCAGCATCGCGCGGCGACGGCTTGAGATCGCGATTGATCAGCGACCCGGCGCGGGTCGACAGGCCCTGCACGTCGAACAGGTTCTTGACCGCGAACGGCACGCCCGCGAGCGGACCCAGATGTTTCCCCGCAACGACCATGGCGTCGATGGCACGCGCCCGCGCGCGCGCGCGATCGGCGACCACATCGGTGAACGAATTCAGTACCGGATCGTGCGCCGCGATCCGCGCCAGCGCTGCGTCGGTCGCGGCAAGAGCCGACATCTTCCGCGCCAACACCGCATGCGCGATTTCCGAAGCCGGCAGCCAGTCGCGGTCGGCTTGCGTTGCGACGTCAGGCTGCGAAGACACTGGCGGGCTCGATTTCATCGGGCAGCGGAAATTCGCCGACCAGCCGCGCCAGCCTTAGCGACACCTCGAGGTTGGCGCGCACCATGGGCTTCCAGGCGTCCTCGACGGCAAGCGCCAGCGCCTTGCCGACGGCGTCGATGTAGTCATCAAGCGGATCGGTGTCGGACATCAGGCAGGCCTTCTACGCCGCCATGCCTGGGACAAGCCCGGCCATGACGGTCTGGTTGTAACTGACGTCCCATTAATGAACCGGCAGCGGCGGATGCGGGATCGCCGTCAGCAGTTCTTTTGTATACGCATCCTGCGGATTACCCAACACGCTTTCGGACGATCCCTGCTCGACGATTCGTCCCGCCCGCATCACAATGACACGATCGCATAACAACCGCACCACATTCAGATCATGCGACACGAATAAATAGCTCATTCCCATCGAGGCTTTGAGGTCTTGCAACAGGTTCAGCACCACCGCCTGCACCGAGACATCGAGCGCCGCGGTCGGCTCGTCGAGCACCACGAGCTTGGGGTGCAGCGCAATGGCGCGGGCGATACCAACGCGGGCTTTCTGGCCGCCGGAGAGTTGATGCGGGAACCGGTCCAGCAGATGGACCGGCAATCCGACCAGTCCTGCCAATTCCTCGCAGCGGGCGCGCAACGCGTCGCGCCCTCTGATATCGCCGAGTTGCAGAAGAGGATCGGCGATGGCGCGCGCGGCGGTGAAGCGCGGATTGAGGCTGTCTGTCGGGTCCTGGAACACCATCTGGATACTCTTGCGCTGCCGCAGCCGCGCGAACGCATTGGGCAAAATACCGCCGATCTCCTCGCCGTCGAACATGATGCGGCCCGAGGTCTGGTCGAGGAGCCGCATCACCATCATCGAGGTGGTGGACTTTCCGCAGCCGGATTCGCCGACCAGGCCGACGCTTTCGCCGTGGCCTATGCTGAAACTGATGCCGTCGACGGCGCGGAATTGTTCAAGCTCGACCGGCGGCTTGCGCGAGAATAGTTTGCTCAGCACGGCGGTTGCGCCCTGCCGCGGATATTCCTTTACCAGCTTTTCGACAAGCAGGAGAGGTTTTGCTTCGCCACCCGCACCATCGTCACCCCCGGGCTTGACCCCGGGGCCCATCCCTTTTGAAGGACAGTCTTGCGAAAACGGATGGATGGCCGGATCAAACCCGGCCATGACGGAGGCGGTCTCCTGCTCCGGCAACAAGTCCCGCAGCGACACCCCGAGCCGCGGCGTGGCCCGCATCAGCTTCTTCGTATAAGCATGCTCCGGCCTTGCGAAAATATCCGCCGACAGCGCGGTTTCGACCACGCGACCTTTTTCCATCACCACCACGCGGTCGCAATAGGCTGCCGCCAATCCGAGATCGTGGGTGATCAGAATGGTCGACATGCCCCGGCGTCTGGTAAGCTCGACGATCAGGTCCATCACCGCCTTCTGTGTGGTGACGTCGAGGCCGGTGGTCGGCTCGTCGGCGATCAGAAGCTGCGGATTGCAGGCCAGCGCCAGCGCGATCACCACGCGCTGGCACATACCGCCGGACAGTTCGAACGGATAGGCGTGGTAACGCTCGCGCGGACGCGCGATCTTGACAGCCTCCAGCGCCTCGATCGCCTTCTCTCCGCGGTCGTTGGTCGTCGACTGCTGCACGTGCTGGCGCAACACGTCCTCGATCTGGTCACCCACTTTCCGGATCGGGTTGAGTGCCGCGCGGGGATTCTGGAAGATCATCGAGATTTCGCGGCCGCGCAGATCGCGCATCTGGTTTTCGGTGGCACCCTTGACGTCGATGCCGGAGAAGACAACCGAGCCCTCGGCGATCTTGCCGGCGCGATCGAGAATCCGCATCACCGCGTAGGAGGTCACCGACTTGCCGGAGCCGGATTCGCCGACAATTCCCAGTGTCTCGCCCTTCGCCACGGAAATGTTGACATGCTGCACGGCCTTGACGATGCCGCGCCGCGTGGCGAATTCGACGGTGAGATCGCTGACGTCGAGCAGGGGCTGGGCGGTCATCGGCGTAATTCCACAAAGGTTTCGTCACTCCCGGGCTCGACCCGGGGGTCCATCCGCCCTAAAAAAGATTCTCGCGAAGATTGCTGGATTGCCGGGTCGAGCCCGGCAATGACGATCGAATTGGAGGAGGCTTTGTCCATCCTTATGTCCGCCGCTGCGGATCGACGATATCGCGCAGGCCGTCGCCGAGCAGGTTGAAGCAGAACACGGCGATCATCAGCGCGAGGCCGGGAAACAGCGCGATCCACCACTCGCCGGACACCATGAAACCGGCGCCCTCCGCGACCATGATGCCCCATTCGGCGGTCGGCGGCCGTACACCGAGCCCGATGAAGGACAATCCAGCCGCATTCAGAATCGCGTAGCCCATGGTAAGCGACATCTGCACGATCATGATCGGCATGATGTTGGGCAGGATGTGCACCAGCAGGATCCTGGATTCGCCATTGCCGGACAGCCGCGCCGCCTGCACGAAGCCGGCGCCGCGACGGACATTGGCTTCGGCGCGGGCGACGCGGGCATAAAGCGGAAAATTCACGATCGCAGTCGCGATGATGATGTTCTGCACGGTGTTGCCGAGCGCGGCCACGATGCCCATCGCCAGCACGAACAGCGGAAACGCCATGATGGTGTCGGCGATGCGCCCGACGACGCGGTCGGTCCAGCCGCCGAAATATCCGGCGGCGATGCCGGCAAGGCCGCCCATCAGGAACACCAGCACCACCGACGCCACCGCGATAAAGGTATCGAGCCGGGTCGCCACGATGACGCGGCTGAAGATATCGCGGCCGAGCTGATCGGTGCCGAACCAGTGCGCGGCCGAAGGCGGCTTCAGCGCTGCCGCGGTATCGGACGCGAGCGGATCGTAGGGCACCACATAGGGACCAAACAGCGCTGCGAATACGATCACGATCAGCAATCCGAACGCGAACGCGGTAACGCGGTTTTCGCCGAGCACATAACGGATATGCTCGAAGATTGCGGCGAGACCCGAGGTGCGTGCGGGCCCGGTTGTCTCGACGAGGGGCGGGGCGACGATGCTCATCTTTCCAGCTTCACCCTTCTAATCTTACTCTTGGATCGATCACGCCATACAGAATATCGATCATCAGATTAAGCAGGACATACATCACCGCCATGGTCAGCACGAAACCCTGCACCGGCGCGAAGTCGGACGAGATCAAGGCTTCCACGGCGTAGGAGCCGATGCCGGGCCAGGAGAACACTTTTTCAACCAGGACGTTGGCGCCGAGCAGGAACGAGAACACCATGCTGAGCGTGGTGACGACGGGAAGCATGGCGTTGCGGAAGGCGTAGGTCACGATCACGGTGGACGGCGATAACCCGCTGGCGCGTGCGCTGCGCACGAAATCGGAGGCGAGTACCGCCAGCATCGAGGCACGGGTCATGCGTGCGATCGGCGCCAGCGAAAAGATCGCCAGCGTCATCGCCGGCAGAATCAACTGATTGAGCGCGGAGCGAAAGGTCTCGAAATCGCGCCCGATCAGGGCGTCGATCAGATAGAAGCCGGTCACCGCCGGCGGCGCGCTGTAGAACACGTCGAGACGCCCGAGCGGCGCCGGTGACCATCCGAGCTTGAAATAGAAAATGTAGACCAGCACCAGGCCGGTAAAAAACACCGGCAGGGAAACGCCCGCGGTCGTGGTCACACGGCAGAGATGATCGATCCACGAACCGGGTCTTGTAGCAGCGAGGATGCCGAGCGGTATCGCAATCACGATCGAGACGATGAGGCCGAGCAGCGTCAATTCAGCGGAAGCGGGCAAGCGGTTGCGAATTTCGGTCGCTACCGGCTGGCCGGTGGTTAGCGAAGTGCCGAAATCGCCATGGGAGAGATCGGCCGTATACCGGAAGAACTGTTCGATCAGCGGCTTGTCGAGGCCGAGCTTCTTGCGGATCTGCTCGACCGCTTCCTTTCCCGCCGCGGGACCGGCGAAATACGCCGCCGGATCGCCGGGCAGCGCGCGGGTCAGCAGGAACGTCACTATCACCACCCCGATCAGGCTCGGGATCGCGAACATCAGCCGCTTGCCGATCATGGTCAGCATGGCAGGGGCGCTCCCACGAGTCGTCCCCGCGCAGCACACGGCGCAGGGACCCCTGCCGTTGCGGGGACAACTGTTGAAGACGTTGCCAACACCGCGAGCAACATCATCGCCCGCTTACGCCTTCACCAGCGCGCGGTAATCGAGCCGGCGGTGGAACCAGTATTGATAGCCGGAGATGTTCTTCTGCATCGCGACGTTGACGTAGGGCTGATACAGCGGAATACGGGGGATGTCGGTGAAGGCGAGATCGACGAAGTTTTTCACGTCGGAATCGTAGGTCGCCGTGTCGCCGCTTGCGGCGGCGTTGCGCGCACCGTCGATCAGTCTGTCCATCTCCGGCGACTTGTAGCTCATGGTGTTGAAGACGGAATTGTTGCCGTGATAGCACCAATAGAAAAAATATTCCGGATAATCGAGCCAGCCCGAGAACACATTGGTGTAGAGCGGCATCTCCTTCTTGTTCAGCTCGGTTCGCCAATTGGCACCAGGAATTTTGTTGATCGTGGTCTTGATGCCGATTTGTCCCAAGCTCTCCTGCACCAGCACGCAAAGCGGCTCGTTGACGCCGGCGAAATTCAAATCGAATGAAATCGTGGATTCGAACCCGTTGGGGTAGCCGGCCTCGGCCAGCAGCGCCTTGGCCTTCTCCATGTCGGTGAAGAACTTGGTCGGCTGCGGCCAGGCAACCTCGGTGGCCTTGTTCGCGGGCGCGCCGTACATTGGATTGGCAAGGCCGAACAGTACCGCGTCCATGATTTTCTGATACGGAATGGCGTAGGCCACCGCCTGGCGCACTTTCGGATTGTCGAATGGCGGCCTGGTGACGTTCATGCCGATATATTGGATGCCGTTGGAGAACGGCAACGAGACGATGTCGAGCTTGCCGGCGGCCTTCAGTTCCTGGAAATCCTTGTAGGGCAATTCGTAGGAGATATCGGCATCGCCGCGCTCCAGCAGCGCGCGGCGGTTGCCGGCCTGCGGCACCATGCGCCAGATCACGCGCTTGATTCTGGGCATCGGGCCGGCGACCCATTCGTCGTTGCGCTCCATGACCACTTCGGTGCCGGCGGTCCACTTCGTTACCCGGTACGCGCCGGACCCCGCGGTCTGCTGCTTGGTGTATTCAAGACCCCAGGGATCCTTCTCGCTGGCGCTCTTCTTCACCAGTTCGGAATTGACCACGCATGGGACGATTACCGCGAGATCGGGAATCGTCAGCCGATCTTTCCTGGCAAAGTCCACCCGCATCGTGTTGTCGTCTACGATGACGAATTGTTCCGGCTTTGTGAGCGAGCCCGCGCTCATCTGGAAGGTTGGAAACCCGCCGACGCTGACCGCGCGATCGAACGACCATTTTACGTCTTTCGCCGTCACCGGCGCGCCATCGTGAAATTTTGCGTTCTTCTTCAGCTTGAAGGTCACCGACATGTCGCCGACATTCATGTCCTCGGCGAGTTCGGGCTTGAACTTGTCGCGGTCGTAATACGGAACCCCGCCAGGACCGCTTTTCATCTCGTGGCTGATCAGGCGGTCATAGCAATTCCAAGATACTTCGTAGCCGGGAACGTTGGTGCCGACGCCATGGATGTCGAGATTGTTGGGGCCGCCTTCGGATACGATCAGCAGGGTCTCGGAACGGGCATCCGCCTTCGCGGCCGACCAGATCGCAGGCGCTGGCACCATGGCTCCGGCCGCAAGCCCGGACACGGACTTTAGGAAATCTCGACGTTTCATAGGGAGCTCCAACGGCAGAGGAACAACGGCGTTGGAACTGAGCTTCGCAAGGTTCGTGCCAAACCTTAATGAAAACCTGATAGGACACTAAGTACATGATCATGCTAAAATTTACCTGGCAGCCGAGGATGATATTCGACTCCTGATCAGCAATTCACATTGCATACAAAGCGGCGGCTTTGCCTATCCATAAGGCAAGTATTCTAGATGCTCTTTTCTTGAGCGGCGCGCGGCGACATAGGGATGTATTGACCGCTGTGATCATGCGGAAGCCCGACAACGCATGGTAAGAGTGGACTGTCGCGACACAATGAGTTTCGGATCGAAAGCTGGATCGTCCGTCATGAAGATGCAGAATTTATGTGCAAAGCGAGTTGCCTCCGCAATGCGCGCGGCTGTCATGCTGGCATTCGTGGCAATCCCGCAAGCCGCCCGCGCGGCCGATGACACCGCGCTGCTGCCGCGCAACCTGTCGCCATGGGGCATGTTTTTGAACGCCGACATCGTCGTGAAGGCGGTGATGCTCGGACTGGCCTTGGCGTCGCTGATAACGTGGACCGTATGGCTGGCGAAAACCATCGAGCTTCGCCGCGCAACCACGACCGCCAAACGCCGCCTCCGCATACTCGAGAGCGACACCACACTGGCCGATGTCGATCGCGGCAGCGTCGATGGCAGCGACGCCGTCGCGCAAATCGTGCAGTCCGCGGCGCGGGAAGCGAATTTGTCCGGCGGCATCGTCGACGACGGCTTCACGGAGCGCATCGCGCTCCGGCTGGAACGGGTCGAGGCCGCGATGTCGCGGCGGATCGCCGTTGGCACCGGCCTACTTGCCACCATCGGCGCCGTGGCGCCCTTCGTCGGGCTGTTCGGCACCGTGTGGGGCATCATGAACGCCTTTATCGGCATCTCCGAGGCGCATACGACAAATCTCGCCGTGGTCGCGCCCGGTATCGCCGAGGCCTTGCTGGCCACCGCGCTGGGCCTGGTCGCCGCGATCCCGGCGGTGGTGATCTACAATCATTTGACGCGGTCGATCGCGGCCTATCGCGCGCTGCTCGGCGACGCCTCCGCCCAGGTATTGCTTCTCATCAGCCGCCAGGGAAGCCGGGACGCCGGCCAGGCCCCGCGCATCGTGCGGGCGGCGGAGTAGATCATGGGAGCGAGACTGGGCTCGCGATTGGGTGGCCGCGCCCGAGCGGACGATGATCTCGTCGAAGCCCATGAGATCAACGTCACGCCGTTCATCGACGTGATGCTGGTGCTGCTGATCATCTTCATGGTGGCTGCTCCCCTGGCCACCGTCGATCTCGGCGTCGATCTGCCGGCGAGCGCGGCCGAGCCTCAGCCGCGACCGGACAAGCCGGTGTTCGTCACGGTGAAGCCGGATCTCACCATCGCGGTCGGCGAGGATGCCGTCGCACGCGAGACGCTGACCGGCAGCCTGGACACCGCGACCAGGGGACGCAAGGACGAGCGCATCTACTTGCGCGCCGACAAGGCGGTCAGCTACGGCGACCTGATGGAGGTGATGAACCTGTTGCGCAACGCCGGGTATCTAAAGGTAGCGCTGGTCGGCCTCGACGGGCGAAGCGATTCGAAATGAATGCCTTTGCGCTGCACGATACAGATGATCAGGGGATGGTCCGCTGGAGCGCATCGGCAGCGATCGTTGTTGCCGCGCATGCCGCGTTGATCGCGCTGGGCATGGCCTGGTACACGCACGCGCTGCCACCGGGCGCCGCACTCCCGAGCATCATGATCGACCTCGCGCCTTCCCCGTCGGCCCCCATCACGCAGCCGCTTGATCTTGCTCCAGGGCCAGCGATGCAGCAGGCCGACACACCGCCTCTACCCGTAGCTCCGACGCAGGAAGCGGTTCAGGAACAGCTCGCACCGACACTCCCGCAAGACAAGCCCATTGTGGAAGCGCAACCCGAGCAGAACGTCCGGCCCGTACCGCTGAATCCCGAGCCCAACATCACTCCGGATCGTCCGAAAGTTGTGCCGGTGAAGAAGCCGGCCCCGGTTCGCGCCGAGCGGAAAAAACCCGCCGATGCGCCGCCGGCGCCGCGCACCAGCGCCGCGCCCAAGGCGGAGCGGCAGGCACCATCGGCTTCGCCGGCGACCGCGGGCGTGAGCGCGGTCACTGCCGCGGCAGCGCTTGCGTCCTACAACCAGCGTGTGGCCGCGCATCTGCAGCGCTTCAAGCAATATCCCCCGGGCGGCGAACAGGGTACGTCACGTCTGAGCTTCACGCTCGGCCGCGGCGGTCAGGTGCTGGGCAGCCGGATTGCCGGATCGTCCGGCCATCCGACGCTCGACAACGAGACGTTGGCGATGATACGTCGCGCCCAGCCGTTTCCGCCAATTCCGCCGGAACTCAAGCAGGCATCGATGAGCTTTACGGTGCCGGTGCGGTTTTCGGTGAGATAGCAGCAGCGCGTTGGGCGGCGACTACCGGTCGGGATTGGCGCGTTCGAACTGACGCAGCAGCCGGTTGCCGCGCTCGACCGCGGAATCCAGCGCAGCTTGCGCGGATTTCTTGCCGCTGAAAGCCTGTTCCAGTTCGTCCTCGATCACATCGCGGATCAGCACGAACGATCCCAGCCGCAGGCCCTTGGAATTTTCCGTCGGCGGCTTCAGCGTCATCTGTTCGATCGAGATCGCAGCACCTGGATTGCGGTCGTAAAAGCCCTGCGCACGGGTAAGGTCGAATGCCGCGCGGGTGATCGGCAGATAACCGGTGTTCTGATGCCACGCAGCCTGAACCTCCGGCTTTGACAGAAACGCAAAAAATCTCGCAACCCCCTTGTATTCGTAGCGCGGCCGGTCCCGCAGCACCCATAGCGTCGCGCCGCCGATGATGGTGTTCTGCGGCGCGCCTTCGACGTCCGGCCAGTACGGCAGCATGCCGTAGCCGATTTCGAATTTCGAATTGACGCGGATATCGGCGCGCGTCGCCGAGGAGCCAATGAAGATTGCACATTCGCCGTTCTGGAATCGCGGTTCCGCCGCCGTGGCGCGCCCACTGTAGTCGAACACTTTCGTGGTCTGCCACTGCGCAAGCTGCGCGATATTGCGAACCGTCAACGGATTGTTGAGCGTCAGCACCGCGTCAAGTCCGCCGAGACCGTTGGCCTTGGTCGCAATCGGCAGGTTGTGGAACGCCAGAAAATTCTCGATGTGGACCCATGACGGCCAAGCCGTGGTAAGACCGCAGGCAGCACCCGCGGCGCGCAGCCGTTTCGCCGCGGCACCGACCTCGGGCCATGTCCTGGGCGCCATCTCCGGATCGAGACCGGCGGCGCGGAACAGGTCCTTGTTGTAGTACAGAATCGGGGTCGAGGCATTGAACGGGAACGACAGCATGTTGCCCGCCATATCGGTGTAGTAGCCGGTGACGGCAGGCAGATAAGCGGTCGGGGAAAACGCTTCGGCCTCGTCCCGCATCAATTCGAAAACCGGGTACGTCGCCCCCTTGGCGGCCATCATGGTCGCTGTGGCGATCTCGTTGACCTGTACGATCGCCGGCTGGCCCCGCGAGCGGAACGCGAAGATGGCGGCCGTCACGGTCTCGGTGTAATTGCCCTTGTAGCTCGGCACGATACGAAATTCGGATTGCGTTGCGTTGAAATCGGTTGCGAGCTTTTCCAATTGGCGGCCGAGTTGGCCCGACATCGCGTGCCACCACATGATGTCAGTAACCGCATAAGCGGGCGAAGCCGCGACCAGCGCGATCATTGCCGCCAGGGTGACGAATCTAAAGGCCGACTTCACAATAAAACCATTCCAAACTGCCACACAGCCGAGATACGTCCGTGCCGCGCTTCTCATAAAACCCCGCGGCGGCGGATTCAATCGGTAAACCACTTCACGCTGCCCTATTGCAATCCCGGGCAACGAGGACGTTCCGGATAGCCATCTCCGGTTCGGTTCTGCTAAGCTTGTCTGAACCTTTTCACCAGAAAGCCGACTCCATCATAGGGGGATGTTGCCTGTGTCCAGCCGCTCCGTTCAGCGGATCGCAACCATCGTGACTGCGCTGTGGTTGACCGCGGCGTCGGCGATTGCGTTTGCACGGGAATTCCGCGCTGCCGATACCCAGGCCGAGGACTATCCGACGGTGCAGGCGCTGCGCTTTATGGGCAGCTTGATCGCCGAGCGAAGCGGTGGACGCGACCATTTTCGTGTGTTCCATTCCCGGCAGCTCGGCGAAGAGAAGGAAACCATCGAGCAGACGCGTGCAGGCGCGATCGATCTCAATCGCACCAACGGGGCGCTGATCGGCAACTTCGTACCGGCTATGAATGTGCTGGCAATGCCGTTCCTGTTTCGCTCCATCGAGCATCTGCAAAAGGTCCTGGACGGACCGATCGGCGCCGAAATCCTGAACAGCTTCGAGCCCTATGGATTTGTTGGCCTGGCGTTTTACGATTCCGGCGCGCGTTCGATCTACAACAGCGTCCGGCCCATTCGTACCCTTTCCGATATGAAGGGCATGCGGTTGCGCGTACAACAATCGCAGCAGATGTCGGAGATGGTCAGGGCATTGGGTGCGGAATCGGTCGAGCTTCCCTATGGTCAAGTCATCACCGGACTCGCGACGAAGCTGATCGACGGCGCAGAGAATAACTGGCCATCCTTTGTCACTACCGATCATTATAAATTCGCCGGCTATTACACCCTTACCGAGCACACCATGAGCCCCGAAGTACTGGTGATGTCGCGAAAGGCCTGGGAGAGCCTGTCAGACGATGACCGGAAGCTTTTTCGCGATGCCGCGATGCAGTCCAATCTGTTCATGCGTGCCCGATGGAAAGACCTCGAGCAACGTTCGCGGCAGCAGGCAGAAGTTGCCGGGGTGACCATCGTGACCGATTTCGACCGTAAGCCGTTCGAAGCCGCCATGGCAGGAATCTACGCAAAAGCGCGGCGCGATCCCGCGACCGCCGAACTGATCGACCGAATTCGTATGGTGGAGTGAGTTGGCCTTGGTGACAGCCCGGCAGCATGAAGCGACGGAACCGCCGGCGGGCTTCGCCGCGCGCGGCCGGGTCGGCATCGTCGGACTGGTTCGCTCGGTTCCGATCCGTTGGCGAATCCTGTCGATCGCCGCGTTGAATTCGCTGGTTGTGTTGGTGCTCGCCGGCATGATCTGGAGCGGTGCGCAGGTTCTCGGTTCAGCCTGGGACGACGTGCGCCAGGTGCGCGAGTCGGACAAAATCCTGGCGCTGCTGGAAAGCGAAACCGGCCGTCTGCAGAACCTGATCCATCGTTACATCAACCAGCCGAGTCCGGAACTGTTTGCGGAGATCCTGCTGCTGCGCGAAGCGGTGCTCGGCACGCTGACTACCCGCGCATCCACCGACCCGATGCTGTCCGGCTCGGTGGAGGAACTGGAACGCGTCACCGAACGCTTCCTCAATGGCTTTGGCGAACTGCGCGCCGTGCAGGCGACGATTGCGAAAACCTACGAAGACGACGTTTTAAAGCCGGCCAAAGACATGGCCGGGCTCTATTCGATCATCGAGGGAGCGACCGGCCATCGTGACGCCTTGATCTGGCCGTCGCTCGGAAAATCCCGCGAGGCGTTTACGGCTATGCTGGTCGCCGCCAATGCCTATTATCTTTCGGTGTCGACGAATTCCGCTGAGGATGCGCGCAGAAATACCGAGACCATCGAAAAAACCATTCCGGTGATGACCGACCTTGCCGATAACGACCTGCAGCGGCTGGCGCTGCAGCGATTGAAGACGCGAACCGTGGCGCTGCGCGAGGGTCTTGCCAAATTGTCCGAACAACTCGCCAGCCGCACCGACCTGCTGCGCAACTCCATCGACGCTAGCCAGGCCGATACGATCGGCGCCATCGATGGACTGTCGGTCAAGATGCGGCAGCGCGAACAGAAGGCCCAAGCGACATTCGACCGGACGCTGAGCAATATCGCCCACAGGGTGCTGTCGATCGCGCTGTTGTTCCTGGCCGTCATCATCACTGCAGGAGTCATCATCGCGCTGAGCATCCGATTGCCCCTGCAGCAGATCATGACGTCGATGCGGGCGATCAGGTCGGGCGATTACGATCGTCAGGTGCCGGGCACCGACGCCAAGGACGAAGTCGGCGCAATGGCGCGGGCGGTCGAGGTGTTCCGCGAAAACGCCATTGCCAAGCGCGATGCGGAAGACGGGCTGCGGACATCCAAGGAAAAGGCCGAGTCCGCGCTGCTGGAATTGAACGCCGCCCAGCAAAACCTGATCGATGCCGAACGACTGGCGGCGCTGGGCGGTCTGGTCGCCGGGGTCGCTCACGAGGTGAACAATCCGATCGGCATCAGTTTGACCGTGGCATCGAGTTTTGCCCGCCGCACCGATCAGTTTGATGCCGAGATGAGAGCCGGCACGCCGTTGCGTCGATCGCAACTCGAGGAATTCGTCCGCAGTTCCCGCGACGCCTCGCAGCAACTGGTGGCGAACCTGCATCGCGCTGCCGAGCTGATCCAGTCCTTCAAGCAGGTCGCGGTGGACCGCTCCCATGCGGAACGCCGGCAATTCAACCTCAGCGAAGCCACCGATCAGATCATTGCCAGCCTGAGGCCGGTGCTGAAGAGGTCGACGATTACCTTGTCAGTGGATGTGCCCGAGGGCCTCGTGGTTGACGGTTTTCCCGGCTCCTATGGGCAGATTTTGACAAATCTGTTCCTCAATGCCGCAAATCACGCGTTTCCCGACGGGCGATCAGGGGCTATCGCCATTTCGGCCAGGCCGCGCGGCAATGATGACATTGAGATCATTTTTGCCGACAATGGCGCCGGAATGACCCCGGACGTGCAGCGACAGGCATTCGATCCCTTCTTCACCACGCGCCGTAATGAGGGCGGCACCGGTCTCGGCCTGCATATCGTCTATAATCTCGTAACCCAGCAGCTCGGCGGACGGATGATGCTCGAGTCAAGGCTGGGACAAGGCACCACGTTTCGCATTATCATGCCGCGCGCCGCCAGGCGCGGTTCGACAGACACTGCCACAGAAAGCCACGGGACCACGCAATGGCCGACCAGGACGATGTCCTCCAACTAATCGAAGATTCGGGCCGCGTTCCGGAGGCGTCCACCGCGCGCAAGTGGAAGGTCGCCGTGATCGACGACGACCACGCCGTTCATGAGGGCACGCGCTTTGCGCTGAGCGATTACAATCTCAACGGACAGACCCTCGAAATCCTGTCGGCGTATTCCGCCGCCGAGGGCCGGACGTTGATGCGCGCGCACCCCGACATCGCGGCCGTGCTGCTCGACGTCATCATGGAAACCGATGCGGCGGGCCTCGATCTGGTCGAATTCATCCGCAACGAGATCAAAAACGAAACCGTTCGCATCATTCTGCGCACCGGACAACCCGGACAGGCGCCCGAACGCCGCGTCATCGTCGACTACGACATCAACGACTACAAAGCCAAAACCGAACTGACCGCCGACAAGCTATTCACGTCCCTGACCGCTGCGTTGCGCAGCTATCAGCAACTCGAACGCATGGTGCAGACCCGGCGCGGCCTCGAAATCATCATCGACGCCGCTTCGACGCTGTACGATTTCAAATCGATGCAACGTCTTGCCGAAGGCGTGCTGACGCAGATCGCGTCATTGCTGAATGTCGATTGTGCCGGAATCCTGGTGTTGCGTGACGGCGGCACCTCCGGCGACGATTTTTCGGTGCTGGCCGGATCCGGCTGCTACAGCCGCTTCATCGGCGCCGCCGGCTCGCGATCTCTCGATACCGACCTGCGGCACATGGTGGAAGCAGCCTTTCTCCGCCGCAAGCATGAGTTCGCCGACCATCGCAGCGTTCTCTACGTCAGAACCGGCAGCGGACGCGAAGTCGTGGTGCTGCTGCAGTCGGAACGGCAATTGTCCGACACCGATAGGTCGCTGGTGGAAATCTTCGGCAGCCGGCTTTCGATCGCATTCGACAATGTCATTCTCTACCAGCAGCTGAATGAGGCCAACACCCAGCTCGAGGATCGCGTCGCGCAGCGCACCCGCGCGCTGATGCAGGCTAATCGTCGGCTTTCGGCGCAGTGGCTGCGGTTGCAGCGCGCCAACGGCTTCAAGAATGAAATTCTTGGGACCGTGGCGCATGACCTGAAAAATCCGCTCGGCGTTATCCTGGGCCGTACCGAAATGCTGACGGAACTGATCGGGGCAAGCGCCTCCAAGGAAAGCGTCACCACACAGGTCGAACACATCCGCGACGCCACCAAGCGCCTCACGTCGATGGTCGACCACCTGATTTCCGACGCCATGGCCGACGCCTTCGACATCACCATCCGCCGCGAACCGGTCGATATCGCAGCCTTGGTGAGCGAAGTCGCGGAAGCGAACAAGCCTTCGGCCATGAACAAACAGCAGGTCATCACGGTTTCGGCGCTGCCGGATCGTTTTACGATGTGCGATTCAGACCGGATACGGGAAGCGATCGACAATCTGATCAGCAACGCCATCAAGTACAGCCCGATCGGCGGCAAGATTGCACTGCTGGTGACCCACGACGACGTCCACACCATCATCCGCATCACCGACGAAGGCGCGGGCCTGTCACCGGAGGATCTCGGACGCCTGTTCGGCCGTTTTCAGCGGCTCTCGGCAAAACCGACCGCCGGCGAAAGTTCGACCGGGCTCGGCCTTTCCATCGTCAAACGCATCATCGACATGCATGGCGGCAAGGTCACCGCCGACAGTCCCGGGCCGGGACAAGGTTCGACCTTCGCCATCGTATTGCCCGCGACGGCCGTATCCTGACATGAGCCAGAGCCCCCACATCATCATTGTCGACGACGAAGCGCCGGCCCGCGAAATGGTCGGCGACTATCTGAGAATGCACGGCTTCACCATCACGCTGTGCGACGGCGGCAAAAGCCTGCGCAGCGCGATCGACATCGGCGTACCAGATCTGGTGGTGCTCGATCTGAATATGCCGGAGGAAGACGGCCTTTCCATCATCCGCGACCTCAAGAGCCGCATTAATGTGCCGGTGATCATGCTCACTGCTACCGCGAGCCCGATCGACCGGGTCGTCGGCCTTGAACTCGGCGCCGACGACTACATTGCCAAGCCCTGCGAACTGCGCGAATTGATGGCGCGCATCCGTTCGGTGCTGCGGCGAAGCGCTCCGGCCAGGCAAACCCCGGCCGCCGCACCGGAATCAGCCGCGGAGAAGGCGGCCAAGGATCAGCTGGTGCGGTTCGGCACCAAATGGCTCGACCTCGAAGCACAGGCCCTGCGTGACGACGAAGGCAACGAACACCCGCTGACGGCGTCCGAATTCGGCCTGCTCAAGGTTTTCGCCGCTAATCCGAAACGCGTGCTGTCGCGCGAACGGCTGCTGGAATTGGCCAATGCGCGCGACAGCGAGGCATTCGATCGCGCCGTAGATTTGCGGATTATGCGAATCCGGCGCAAGATCGAGCCGGATCCGACACGGCCGGCGGTGATCCGCACGATCAGGGGCGGTGGCTATCTGTTCTCACCCGCCGGCGAAAAATCCTGATACAAAATCGAGCCATCTAATTCAAATTATTGGTGTTTTGACCACGATTGTTTCATCGGCAGGACGGCGACGAAACAAATCTTTCCAGGATGAAACCATTTTGGGCTTTTCGCGCAGACATCTTGAAACGCGCGCCGATTAACAGTTCTCCCAACAAAAACCGCCCAGGCGGTGAATAACGGGAGACTATCATGCAGAACGTGATCGCCATCAGCGCCGCCGCACGCCAAGGCATCCTTGCCGCCCAGGCGACCTCGGACGAGATGCTGCTGGAAGGTATTGCCGAAGGCGACAGGACCGCGATGCACATCTTGTACTCCCGTCACAATGTGCGGGTTTACCGGTTCATCCTTCGCATGGTCCGCGACACCACCACCGCGGAAGATCTGGTCAGCCAGGTTTTCCTGGACGTCTGGCGCACCGCCGGCCAGTTCCAGGGCCGGGCGCAGGTTTCGACCTGGCTGCTGTCGATTGCCCGCTTTAAAGCCCTGACGGCGCTGCGCCAGCGCCGGCACGAGGATATCGACCAGGAAGACGTGCTTGAAATCGCCGATGAGGCGGACACCCCGGAAGCGTCGCTCGACCGCAGCAACACTAGCGCTATCCTGCGTGCTTGCGTCGCCAAGCTGTCCCCGGCCCACCGCGAGATCATCAATCTCGTCTATTACCATGAGAAGTCGGTTGAAGAGGCCGGCGAGATCATCGGCATTCCACAGAGTACCGTAAAGACCCGGATGTTTTATGCCCGCAAGCAACTGGCCGACCTGCTCAAGGGCGCCGGCGTCGAGAATATTGCGGCATGAGTCAAGAATTCATGCATAATCAATTAGTTAGTCGCGATTATTGCCTTAAAAGCGGGCCATAGCCTGCTCGCCAAATCGACGCCACGAAACCAATGAAACAATTGACGACATCAAGCGGAAAAAATTGGCGGGTAAACCAATCTTTAACGAGACGCCAAACGGGACGACGACAATGCTGAAACCCTCCTTCCGCTTTTTCATCATCCCGCTCGGCGCGATCTGCACCCTTGCTTCGCTGTCCAGCCAGAATGCCGCACCCCGCGGCCAGCATGAGACCGGCTCGATGATCGTGCGACAGCAGGTCGTGGATTGCAGCGGCAAGAATCCTTCGGAGGTCTGCGTGATCTCCACCGAGGACGAAACCGTCCGCTGACCTAACGTTTCTAACCAGCAAGTACCTCCAACGACCCGGACGGGATGCCCCCCTTCCGGGTCGATCTGCGTCTGGAGCCAGGTTGAGGTCGCGCCGCCGCGATATCCCCAGGCAACGGTGCGTGTTATCGTCCACCCGGATACAACAACGCCGGATGCTTCGATGTTTGAAGGGTTGGACGCGACCGTTTTGGCCCGGGCGCAATTCGCATTCACAATGTCGTTTCACATCGTATTCCCCGCGTTTTCGATCGGGCTCGCCAGCTATCTCGCCGTGCTTGAAGGGCTCTGGCTGTGGACCGGGCGCGAGGTCTACGTCAACGTCTTCAATTACTGGCTGAAGATTTTCGCCATCGCCTTCGGCATGGGCGTCGTATCCGGTATCGTGATGTCCTATCAGTTCGGCACCAACTGGTCGACATTCTCCGACAAGACCGGTCCCGTTCTGGGCCCGTTGATGGCCTATGAGGTGCTTACCGCATTCTTTCTCGAGGCAGGCTTTCTGGGTGTCATGCTGTTCGGCCTCGAGCGGGTCGGCCACGGACTGCATTTCTTCGCGACGCTAATGGTCGCTATCGGCACGCTGGTTTCCGCGTTCTGGATACTCTCGGCCAATTCGTGGATGCAAACGCCTGCGGGTTACGCCGTCAACGCAGACGGGCAATTCGTGGCCGCCAGCTGGCTGAAAGTGATTTTCAACCCGTCGTTTCCCTATCGCCTCGTGCACATGGTGCTGGCGGCCTACCTCACCACCGCTTTCGTGGTGGGCGCGGTCGGCGCTTGGCACCTGCTGCGAGATCAGCATCTGCCCGGCGCGCGCGTGATGTTTTCCATGGCGATGTGGATGGCAGCGCTGGTCGCGCCGATCCAGATTTTCGCCGGCGACCAGCACGGCCTCAACACGCTGCAGCATCAGCCCGTGAAGGTTATGGCAATCGAAGGCCATTTCACCAGCCATCCGAATGGTGCGCCGCTGATCCTGTTCGGCGTGCCCGATCAGGCAGCCGGGAAAATGAAATACGCAATCGAGATCCCAAAAGCATCGTCGCTCATTCTCGAACATTCGCTGAACACGCCGCTGAAGGGCCTCGATACCGTGCCGCGGGAAAACTGGCCGCCTGTGGCGGTGATATTCTGGTCGTTCCGCACCATGGTCGGCATCGGGTTTCTGATGCTGGGCGTCGGATTGCTCAGCCTGTGGATGCGCTGGCGCGGTACGCTCTATCAATCGCGCCCGCTGCATCTTTATGCGCTCGCGATGGGTCCTGCCGGTTTCATCGCAGTGCTGGCGGGCTGGTTTACGACCGAGGTTGGCCGCCAACCCTTTACGGTCTATGGGCTGCTCCGCACCACGGACTCCGCGTCGCCGCTGGCGACGCCCGCGGTCGCCTCGTCGCTGACCGCCTTCGTCATCGTGTACTTCGCTATATTTGCCGCCGGCATTGTCTATATCCTGCGGCTGATGGCGGTACCGCCCCATCACGGCGAACAGGGACCGCAGCGCGACGCGCCGACACGGACCGCAGGCATCACGCCGGCGGCCGGCACGGTAGCAAAGGGACGTGCCTCATGAGCATCGCCCCTGACCTCGCCACCATTTGGGCCTTCATCATCGCGTTCGCGGTATTTGTCTATGTGGTGATGGACGGATTCGATCTCGGTCTGGGCATCTTGTTTCCGCTGTTTCCCAAGAAGGCGGACCGCAATGTCATGATGAATTCGGTGGCGCCGGTCTGGGACGGCAACGAGACCTGGCTTGTGCTGGGCGGCGGCGGTTTGTTCGCGGCGTTTCCTCTGGCTTACGCCATACTAATGCCGGCACTGTACACGCCGATCATCGCCATGCTGATCGGCCTGATCTTTCGTGGCGTCGCGTTCGAGTTTCGTTGGCGAACGACACGCGAGCGCAATTTGTGGGATATTGCGTTCTTTGGCGGATCGTTGCTCGCGGCGCTGGCGCAGGGGGTCGCACTCGGCGCGATGCTGCAGGGCGTCCACGTCGAGGGGCGCCATTATGCCGGCGGCTGGTGGGACTGGCTGACGCCGTTCAGCATCCTGACCGGCGTCGCGGTTGTGATTGGTTATGCACTGCTCGGCGCGACATGGTTGGTGATGAAAACCGAGGATGAGTTGCGCGATGAGGCCTATCGGCTGAGCTGGTGGCTGTTGATGGCGATGCTGGCCGCGATCGTCGTGGTCAGCCTCGCCACTCCGTTCCTGCACATCCAGTACACCACGCGCTGGTTCGCCTGGCCGGGCATGCTTCTGACTGCGCCGGTGCCGATCGCGGTTGCCGTCGTCACCGCGCTGTTGCTGCGCAGTCTTGCCAACAGGCAGGACTACCGGCCGTTCTTTCTGACGCTGGCGTTATTCGGATTGTCCTATGCCGGACTCGGCATCAGCATGTATCCGTACATCGTGCCGCAGAGCATCGACATCTGGCAGGCCGCCGCGCCTGAAAACAGTCAGATCCTGATGCTGGTTGGCGTCGCCATCATGGTCCCGCTGATCCTCGGCTACACCGGCTGGTCCTATTGGATCTTTCGCGGCAAGGTCAACCCCGAGAGCGGCTACCATTGACGTTCCCACAGCGGAAACCGGCGCCGCTCATGCGGCGCCTGCTGTGGTTCGGCGCGCTCTGGCTCGGTGGCGTCGGCACGCTCACCATCGTCGCGTACGGACTAAAACTGTGGATCGCGCCAAAATAGCTGCCTTGCCGCATGGCATCTTTAGCGCATTTTGATGGTTCCCGTGGTTAGGCGCAGGTGATAGATACCGTCGCGAACGTCGACAGGAGGGCTTTCGATGATCCCGTTTCGGCATCTGATCTGGATCTTCATTGCAGCGGTCGGTCTGTCGCTTTCGGCCTCGCAAAGCTTCGCACAGCAAAACGATCCCGGCGACCAGCCCGGTCTGATCGCTGACGATTCCGTAGAACTGGATCGGGAATTCAGGCGTACCATGGTGCTCTACCGCACCACCGAGGCGCCGGGCACCATCATCATCCAGACCTCGGAGCGGCATCTCTATGTGGTGCAGGGCAACGGACGCGCCATTCGCTATGGCATCGGTGTCGGACGCGATGGGTTTCAGTGGCAGGGCCTGCTGACGATTTCGCGCAAGGCGGAATGGCCGGACTGGACGCCGCCGCCGGAGATGATAGCGCGGCAGCCCTATCTGCCGCGTTTCATGGCCGGCGGCCCCGGCAACCCGCTCGGCGCCCGTGCGCTTTATCTCGGCGCCACCGTATACCGCATTCACGGCACCAACCGGCCGGACACGATCGGTACCGCGGTTTCGTCAGGCTGCTTCCGGCTGGTTAATGCCGATGTTACCGACCTCTACGACCGCATCCCCGTCGGTACCAAGGTGATCGTGCGGCAAAAACCGTCGCTGTAACGCGGCGGTGATTTGAACACGCGCATAACTTTTCCGATTTCTTGTTTAGGATACAGCGATGCGGACATTTAGATCCGGGCTTTTGATCGGCCTTGCGATTGCGGTCGCGGTCGGCGCAGCCGCCGTTGCCTATGAACGCTACGACACCAAAACGCTGAAGCGGACAATCCGGCGTGGCGACGTGCTGTGCGGCGTCAACACCGGCCTGCCCGGTTTTTCCATCCCCGACGACAGGGGAAGCTGGTCCGGCTTCGATGTCGATTTCTGCCGCGCAGTGGCGGCGGCGATCTTTGACGATCCGAAAAAGGTAAAATTCGTTCCGCTCGATACCACCGAACGGTTCAAGGAGCTGCAAAGCCGCAAGGTCGATATTCTGTCCCGCAACTCCACATGGAGCATGTCACGCGAGACCAATTACGATCTGTATTTTCCGGCGGTCGCCTATTACGACGGCCAAGGCTTCATGATTCCGAAGTCACGCAACATCGATTCGGCGCTGGAACTCGACGGCAGCAAAGTGTGCGTGCAGGACGGCACCACTACGCAGCTCAACCTCGCCGACTACTTCCGCGACAACAACATCAAATACCAGGAGCTGAAATTCGGCAAACTCGACGAGGTTTTCAAGGCCTATGAAGCCGGGCAATGCGACACCTTCACCGCGGACGTGTCCCAACTTTACGCGCTGCGGCTCAACCATTCCAAGCCGAACGATCACGTCATCCTGCCCGACGTGATTTCGAAGGAGCCGCTCGCGCCGGTTGTCCGCCAACGGGACGACGACTGGATGATGATCGTGAAGTGGACATTGTACGCGATGATCAATGCCGAAGAACTGGGCATCAGCTCGAAGAATATCGACGAGGCGCTGAAATCGAAGAAGCCCGGCGTGATGCGGCTGGTCGGCACCGAGGGCGCTTATGGCGAAGACCTCGGCCTGACCAGGGATTGGGCCGCGCGCATCATCAGACACGTCGGCAACTACGGAGAAGTTTACGAGCGCAACGTCGGCGCGGGATCGAAGCTCGGCATTCCGCGCGGTCTCAACCAGCTATGGAGCGCCGGCGGCATCCAGTACGCGCCGCCGATCAGGTAGGGCAAATCTAAGCACCGTCATTCCGGGCTCGCGCTGCGCGCGCCCCGGAATGACGGTGGTATTTAGTACCCCTTCAATCTTGCCAGTTGGTCGGCGTGGAAATTGGCATCGCCGAACAACTCCTGGCACACCCGCGCGCGCTTCATGAAAAAACCGATGTCGAACTGGTCGGTCATGCCCATGCCGCCATGCATCTGCACGCCCTCCTGCACCGCAAGCGTCGCGGTTGAGCCGGCCCGCGCCTTGGCGACCGCGACCGCGCCCGCGGCATTCTCGAAATCGGCGTCGAGGGTCTGCAGCGCCTTCAGCACCGCGGCACGGGTGATCTCGATCTCGACATACAGATGCGCGGCACGGTGCTGCAGCGCCTGAAATTCGCCGATCAGCCTGCCGAACTGCCTGCGCTCCTTGAGGTAGCCGACGGTGCGGCCGAACACCTCCTCGCTGACGCCGACCATTTCCGATGCCACCGCGCCGCGACCGATATTGAGGATGCCTTCCAGCAACCCGCCGCCCTGATCAACTTCGCCGAGCACGCCGTCGGCATTGACCTCGACATTGTCGAACGTGATACGCGCCGCGTTGTGCGAATCCACCATCGCGGTGCGCTCGGTCTGGATGCCTTTGCTGTTGGGATCGACCAGAAACAGCGTCAGCCCGTCGCGCTCACCCGCGGCACCCGCGGACCGCGCCGCAACGATCAGCAGATCGGCGGCGTGGCCATCGACCACGAACGCTTTGGCGCCGTTGAGCTTGAACCCGTTGCCGGACCGTGTCGCCTGCATTTTGGTCTGCAGCGGGCGATGTTTTGCGCCCTCATCCACTGCTAATGCTGCCAGCAGTGAACCATCGGCGATCTTCGGCAGGTGCTCAGATTGTTGCGCGGCACTGCCGCCGCGCGCCAGAGCCGACGCCGCCAGCACGGCGGTAGACAAAAACGGCGACGGCATCAGCGTGCGGCCGATTTCCTCCATCACCACGCCGGCCTCGACGCAGCCGAGCCCGCTGCCGCCAAAATCCTCCGGCACCAGAAGGCCGGAAAATCCCATCTCGGCGAAGCTGCGCCACAACTCGCGGGAGAAACCGGTCGCATCCCTGGAGTCGCGCAGCTGCCGCAGGTGTGACACCGGCGCCTTGTCGCTGATAAGGCCGCGCGCGCTATCGCGCAGCATGGATTGTTCTTCGTTGAGGACGAGGGCCATGAGAGGGTCCGGTTTTAAAGATGTCTATGTTTCAGCGTCATTGCCGGGCTCGACCCGGCAATTCCTCCTCTTCGAGAGGCTGTCGTAAGGAGAGGTGGATGCGCGGGTCAAGCCCGCGCATAACGATATTCGGTGATGCTACGCCCCCGGCAGATCGAGAATGCGCTTGGCGACGATGCCGAGCATCACCTCGGAGGTACCGCCCTCGATCGAATTGGCCTTGGTGCGCAGCCAGGCGCGCGGACGCGCACCCTGATTCGAGCGCTCGCTCTCCCATTCCAGCGCGTCGGCGCCGCCGGCGGACATCAGTATCTCGTAGCGGCGCTTGTTCAACTCGGTACCGTAATATTTCATCGCCGAGGAAAACGCCGGATGCGCCTGGCCGGCCTTTGCCAGATCGACCGCGCGCTCGGCGGCGCAGGCCAGGGCCGCCTCGTCGATCTCGAACGTCGCGATCTGTCCGCGCAGCATCGGGTCTTCGAGTCGACCGTGCTCGTCGGTACCGACCGAGTCGGCCGCCAACTGCCCGAGCGGCCGGCCGACGCCGCGTTCGCCCATGCCCGAAATCATCGCGCGCTCGTGCTGCAGCAGATATTTTGCCACGTCCCAGCCGCGATTGACCGTGCCGACCACGTTAGCTTTCGGAACACGTACATTGTCGAAAAAGGTTTCGCAGAACGGTGACTTGCCGGAAATCAGCAAGATCGGTTTAGTCGAAACTCCTTTCGAAGCCATGTCGAACAGGATGAAGCTGATGCCATCGTGCTTTTTCCCGGAAGCATCGGTGCGTACCAGACAAAAAATCCAGTCGGCAAAATTCGCATAGGAAGTCCAGATCTTCTGGCCGTTGATGACGAAGTCGTCGCCGTCGCTTTCCGCCCGGGTCTGCAGCGAAGCAAGATCGGAGCCCGCATTCGGCTCAGAATACCCCTGGCACCAGCGGATCAGGCCGGCGGCGATTTTCGGCAGATGCTCTTTCTTCTGCGCCTCGGTACCGTATTTCAGCAGCGCCGGTCCGAGCATCGAGATGCCGAAACTGGTCAGCGGCGGGCGCGCGCCGATCGCGGCCATTTCCTGGCGCACGATCTTGGCTTGCTCCGGATCAAGACCACCGCCGCCAAATTCCTTCGGCCAGTGCGGGACGGTCCAGCCCTCGTCGCGCATCCGCTCGAACCAGATGCGCTGCGGTTCGGAGGAGAATTTGGTATTGCGACCACCCCAGAAGGTATCTTCGTCTGATGTCATTGGCCGCCGCATCTCGGGCGGACAGTTACTTTCCAGCCATGCACGGGTTTCGCGGCGGAATTGATTGAGGTCGGACATCAGGGCGTTTCCATCCATGCATCGTTACCGGGCGGACCTTACCGGCCGCGTCGCGAAATTCAATATATCTCTGGCGTGTGCCGCGTTGTTGCGGGATATGGTAGAGCTTCTGCGATCCGGCGTCACGCGCGCCGCAAGGACCGAAAAATAAGAGGAAACCGAGATGCGCCTGAAGCTGCTTTCGCCTGGCGAAATGAACGACGATCAGAAAAAAACCTACGATGAATCGATCGCCAGCAAGCGCGGCAGCCCGCCGCCGCCGATGATGGCCTGGCTCAACAGCCCGGAAATGGCAAAGCATGCTACCCGCCTCGGTGCGTTTCTGCGCTTCGACACGGTATTTCCGGCAAAGCTGTCCGAAATTGCGATTCTGGTCACCGCGCGGCACTGGACCTCGCATTACGAATGGTACGCCCACAAGCGGCTTGCGCTGAAAGGCGGCATGAGCCCCGATATCATCGAAGATATCCGTCAACGCCGCACGCCAAAGTTTGACGATCCGAAAGGACAGATGATCTACGACGTAGCCAAGTCGCTGCACGAAGGCCATGGCGTGGCCAAAGGCCTCTACGACGAGGCGGTGAACCTGCTGGGCGAGCGTGGACTGGTCGAGATCATCGGGCTATGCGGCTATTACACCATGGTATCGATGACGCTGAATACATTCGAGTTCGAGCTTCCCGAGGGCGAAGTGTCGGAATTGGCTTCGTAAGGCACGAAAAATGGGCCGTCATCCCTGGCCTTGTGCCGGGCATCCACGCCTTACCGGTCGCTAAGCAAGAAAGATGCGGATGGCCGTGCCAAGCCTTGCCATGACGAAGTAATAGAGGCGATCATGTCTAATATCCCTATCATTGCTGGCACCCGGATCGGACATGTCCATCTGAAAGTCGCCGACCTCGACCGCGCATTGGGATTCTACTGCGGCGTGCTCGGATTTGAAGTCATGCAGCGCCACGGCGATCAGGCTGCATTCATCTCTGCGGGCGGCTATCATCACCACATCGGGCTGAACACGTGGGAGAGCAAGGGGGGCCATCCGCCGGCGCCGGGCACCACCGGCCTGTTTCACACCGCGATTCTCTATCCGAGCCGCATTGCGCTGGCGGATGCCTTGCACCGCGTGTTGCAGGCGGGCATACAGCTCGACGGCGCCAGTGATCACGGCGTCAGCGAGGCGTTGTACTTGCGCGATCCCGATCAGAACGGCGTTGAACTATACCGGGATCGGCCGCAACAGGAATGGCCGTGCAAGCCGGATGGATCGCTGGCGATGTTTACGCGCAAGCTCGATCTCGACGATCTGATGCGGGAACCTAAAGCCTAGTTTCACGTCATTGCGAACGAAGCGAAGCAATCCAGCGATGCAAAGAACTGGATTGCTTCCTCGCAAGGGGCTCCTCGCAATGACGAACTGCTAGGACCGGGCGCGTATCCCGTGCACCATGATCAGTGCCGCGGCGGCCAATTCCAGCCCGATGCAGCCATAAAACGGCAGGGAATAACTCCCTGACGCGTCGCGCAGCAATCCGACCACGCCGGGACCGAACGCATAGGTGATCTGATTGATCCCGGTGATCAGGCTGACCAGCACGCCGAACAAGCGCGGATCGAACTCGCGCTGCACGATCAGCGCCGGCAGAGTGATCAGATTGCCGACCGAAAACCCGAACAGCGCACAAGCCGCCATCAGCGCAATATCGTTCTGCAGATTGATGATGACAATCAGCGCGACGGCTTGACTGACGAATGATATTGCCGAGGCCAGCCGCTGGTTCAGACGGTCGATCACCGTCGAGAACAGCACACGGCCGGCTACCGCCATTGCCGTCATCAATGCAACGGCGACGGCGGCGCGCTCGCGTCCGATCAACGGATCGAGGAACGAGATCAGGTGAACGATAAAACCGACCTGCGCGAACAGCACCAGCGCGAATGCAATCGACACCGACAGGAAAGCCGGATCGCGGAATGCCCGCGCGCGTATCCGTGTGGGCGACGCATCCACAAGGACGGGCGTGGCCGCGGCAGCGGTACAACCGGGAGGAAATCCGACCAACATCACAATGACCGGCAACAGCACCACCACGCCGACGATGGCGGCGGCGACCATGGCGCGGGAGAAGCCAAAGCTTCCGATCGCCGCGACCATCAGCGGCACCCCGATAATGCCGCCGCAGCTCGCCCCGTTCAAGGCGAGGCTGATCGCCATGCCCCGCTTGTTGTCAAACCAGAGGCCCAGCGTATTGGTGATGATGCCGAGGCTTGTCCCGGCCCAGCCGAACGCCAGCAGCGCATTTACCGCGTATAGCTGCCACGGCGCTTTGACCTGACCGATCAGCGCGGCGGCCGCCGCCATCGTAAACACGCCGGCCAGCAGGCAGTTGCGCGGGCCGAACCTGCGGACCGCTTCGCTGACGAAGACGACCAGCAGCGCGCCCGACAGATAGAAGAACGTCGTCGCCGTCGAAATCAGCGACGTAGGCCAACCGTAAATACGATGCAGCTCGGCGAGGTAGACGCTTTGGCCGTAAAAACCAAATGCCCAGCCGAAGGTCGCCACCAGGAAGCAGACCGCGACAATGCGCCAGCCACTGTACCGGATTGAGGTTTCGTTGATGGTGCCGGTCGATGTTTCCAATGTTTGCCCCGGTTATTTTGAAACTCGTCATGCCCGAACTTGTCCCGGCATCCACGTCTTCTGTCTCGAGTGCTAAGACGTGGATGGCCGGGACAAGCCCGGCCATGACGACAATTGTTAGCAGAACGACCAGTTTCGACGCCTCGATGAATGCCGAAATATCATTTCGGCGGGCCGGGGTCGTAAAAGAACCGCTCGCGAAAAATCCTGTCGCCACGCCACTCCTGCATGGCGACCTCATCGACGCGACGCACTTTGCCGGAAAGGCTGGTGAGTTCGAATATCCAGTGGATCGCAACCCGATCGCCTTCGACCACCGAAGACATCGCCTTCGAATAGACGTTGGATGTCCGCGCAAGTATGCCGCGTTCGTACGCAACCAGTGCATCGCGACCGAACCGCGGCGGCGCGGCGTTCTCCTGCATGCTGGCGTCTTCGCTATAATAGCGTTCAATGGCGCCGGCATGATCACCGCTTTCGACGACGGCGATGAATTCATCCAGCAGAGCTCGCGACGGCATCAAACCTCCAAATAGACAGATGCGACAAGGCGGCCGATCAGATGCTCTGATCGGGAAATTCGGATACCGGCTGCAATCGCCGCCGCCTGGCCAACGATGCGAGCGCCAGCACCGCCAACCCCAGCAGCACCGGCGGAAACACCACGATGTTGACCGCCGACCAGCCATAACTCGCCAGCAACTGACCCGACGAAAACGATCCCAGCGCCATTACGCCGAACACCAGAAAATCGTTGAAAGCCTGGACCTTGTTGCGCTCCTGCGGCCGATGCGTTTCCAGCACCAGCGCGGAAGCTCCGATGAAACTGAAGTTCCAGCCGACGCCGAGCACCACCAGGGCGGTCCAGAAATGCATCGCGGTGATGCCGGAAAGCCCGATGCCGGCCGCGACGGCCTCGAGTGACAGCCCAAGCGCGACAATGACGGGCGCACCGAAGCGGACGATCAGTGCGCCGGTAAAAAAGCTCGGCCCATACATCGCCACGATATGCCACTGAATGCCGAAGTTGGAATCGCTCACACTCAAGCCGCACATCTTCATCGCCAGCGGCGCCGACGTCATCACCAGGTTCATCATCGGATAGGAGATCACGCCGCACAGCGCCGCCGCAATGAATAGCGGTTGTCGCGCAATCGTAAACAGCGGCCGACCGCCATGAAGATCGGCCGCCGCAGGTCTCGGCGTATCGACACCCGCCAGCACCCCCATCGCAATCAGCGCGACCACCGCCTGCGCCGCGAAGCTGAAGGCAAACAGATACGGCGGCCAAATATCCATGGTCCACTGCACGAGCTGCGGCCCGAGCACGCCAGCGAATACGCCGCCGGCCATCACCCACGATACCGCCTTGGGACGATACGCAGCACTTGCACCATCGGCCGCGGCGAAGCGATAGGATTGCGACACCGACCCGTAAAGCCCGCCGAGGAATGTCGCGCAGCAAAACAGCCCGAACGAGGCGCGCAGGATGGCGAAAGCCCCGAGCACACCGGTCAGCACGCCGCAACCGGTGCCGATGATGAAGGCGGCGCGCCGGCCATATGCGCGAGAGATAGCGCCGGTCGGCAGCGTGCCGGCGGCAAGCCCGACCACATAGACAGAGAGCGGGACGGTCGCGAGCGAGATGTCGGGCGCCAGCATCGCACCGACAATCGAGCCGGTTGCAAAGATGACCGCGGAATTCGCGCCGGTCAGCGCCTGCGCCGCGGCGAGACGTACCACGTTGGAGCGCGCGCGGGCGTCGTCGGCCATGTCCTCGGTCGCGCTTACCTCGATCATCAGCATTTCATTCCCAAAAGACGGCCGTTGCAACCGCCTGTATCGATTCACCGCACTATGAAGGGCGGCAGAGGCGCAATCAACCAATGCCAATGGGGGCGCGCCATGCATCGCCGTTCGGCCGCTATCGCCGTGCGAATACGACAACAAGATTATTGGCGGGCATATCCACGATTTCGGTCAGATCAAAGCCCGCACTTCCGGCGAGCGTATTCAGATCACCGATATCCCGCACGCCCCATTCGGGATTGTTGGCTCGCAGACTGGCGTCGAATGCCGCGTTGCTCGGGGCGGTGTGGTTGCCGTCGCGTTTGAACGGGCCATAAAGCAACAACCGCCCGTCCGAGCGCACATAACGCGCCGCCCCGGCAAACAGCCCTTCAGCAACGCGCCACGGCGCGATGTGGATCACGTTGGCGCAGAACACCGCCAGCAATTTGCCGGGGCCGCTCCCATCCTGCATCTCCGGGCACCATGCCGGATCGGACAGATCGATCCGCAGCGGCGCGCGCACGTTCGAAAGCTGCGCATGGGTTCGCCACGCTCGAATGCTCTTCAGATGCGTCTGGTTGAGATCGCTTGGCCACCAGGTAATCTGCGGCATATGACGGGCGAAATCGATCACATGCTGCCCGGTACCGCTACCGGCTTCGAGCACGTCCCCGCATTTGCCATTGAGGAACATTTGCAGGGTTGCCCGGATCGGCTGGTGATTGCGGTGAAACGCCGCCGCATCGAGGCGGCCATCCGGTTCGGTCGACTGGCCGTTCCGGCCGTATTCCACAACATATTCAGCCATGGCGTACACTCTTGATTTCAAGGCGCTTCGTTGTTGCCGCCGTCAATCCGGGATGCACTTGGCGCAGACCAGAATACAGATGCGTTTCTGGAGTCGGGGTTCGACGCCTCGCTCCGGAATGACGGCTGTTTGAATCATTGCTTATCAGCTTTGAAGCGGGATTGCTCCAGTTCCAGGTAAATCCGGTAGGCATTGCCGCGATTGTTGGCTGCGAAGGCCGGCATGTCACGGTATTTCGACCAGTCGGCCTGCTCATAAGCCACGTCGAAATCGGTCCAGTTCTGCACCGCCGTTTCCATCGCGCTGCGTACCGTCTGGATGTAATCGCGGGTGAAGGTGATCGCCTGCTTCGCCTGGACCGATGCCTTGCCGTGTCCGGGAATGACGAATTTCGGATTGAGTTGCTCCACCTCGCCCAGCGCCGCCAGCCACTGCGTGGTCGAGACGTCGTCGCTGTTCATGTGCGGAATGCGGCCGTTCTGCACGATGTCTCCGGCGAACAGCACGCTATCGGGTTCGACCAGCATCATAATGTCGCTGGAGGAATGCGCCGGTCCGGCATAAAGCAGCGTCAAGCGCTTGTCGCCGAGCGCGATCGTCATGCGGTCCCTGAAGGTGATGTCCGGCGGCACCACGCGGGTATCTTTGTCGACCCACGGAAACAGCGCGCCGCGGCGCTGGTCGAGCCGCTGGCCGGCCTTTTCGTCAGCGGTTTCCTGGTTCTCCCTGTATTCGCCGGCGCGCTCCTGCGCGACGATGATGGCGTCGGTGTGATCCTTGAACGACTGCAGTCCGTAGATGTGATCGGCATGATAGTGGCTTGCGATCACGTAACGCACCTTCTTGTCGGTTACTTTCCGGATTTCCCGCAGCATCGCCCATCCGAGACTCGGCGTGCCCAGCGCGTCGAACACCAAGACACCGTCGGAGGTGATGACAAAGCCGGCGTTGGAGGTATTGCCCTCATTGTCCTTGCCGGGGACGCCGGGATTGCCGGTGCTGAAATAAACCGGTTTGCCCGGCACCTGATCGATGTTCAGAGGAATGGTGATCGCCGCATAGGGCGAAGCATCCTCGGCATGAACTGAAGTCGCGGCACAGGCCGCAACAACCAGCATCGTGACAGCCAAGCGCGTCACTTCACGTCTCCGCAATAGATCTCCTTGAGCACCTGCAGCACGCGCAATGCGCGCGCGTCGGAGACGCGATAATGCAACGTCTGCGAGGTGCGGCGGAATACCACCAGACCGTCTTGACGCAATCGGGCCAGATGCTGCGACAGCGCCGATTGACTGAGTTTTACGACGTTGACCAGCTCCCCTACCGTCATTTCGCCGCGCACCGCGAGAAAACAAAGCATCAGCAGCCGCTTCTCGTTGCCCAGCAGCTTCAAAAGCTGCGCGGCCTCGCCGGCCTGCTTCGCCAGCTTCTTCAGCGCGGCAACGTCGGCCGGCGCGGCCGGCATCTTTTTCGCGATTGCAACAGCTCTCATGATTTCAACCCTGACGAGGCACAGGCTCGTCGCATTCTACATCCCTTACAGTTATTTAGCATTGACTAAATTAGATAACGCCGATAGGGCTGAAACAGCCAGGGAACCATGCGGCCCAAGCCGCGAAGCGAGGAAACGTGCGGCCCGAATTCTGGCGCGGTATGCCGGTGGCATCGAGGCTCGCGGGTTTACGCAACCCACTGCTGGGCCGGCGCTCTTTTCTTAGGCTGGGGGCGGCATTGAGCGGCGGAGTCGCCCTTGGCCCCTTCGGCCCAAGACCGGGTTGTGCGGAAACTCCGATCTCCTCTCCGCCCGCCGACGCGCCGTGGTCGCAATCGATTGGGCCCGGCGTGGTCGATCGCCCCTACGGCAGGCCCGCGGACACCGAGGCCGGTATCATCCGGCGCAACGTGCCGTGGCTCACCGCCGGCACCGAATCTTCTATCAGCTTCTCGCCGCTGCAGGACCTGCACGGCATCATCACGCCGAACGGCCTGTTCTTCGAGCGCTATCACGCAGGCCGCCCGGACGTCGATCCGGAGAAGCACAAGCTGATGATTCACGGGCTGGTGGAACGCCCATTGATCCTCACCATGAAAGACATCATACGCTTTCCTGCCGTCTCGCGCATCCATTTCATTGAATGCCCGGCCAATGGCGGCATGGAATGGCGCGCGGCGCAATTGAATTCGCTACAGTTCAATCACGGCATGATCAGCTGCGCCGAATGGACCGGCGTCAGGCTCTCGACCTTGCTTGAGGAAGTCGGCCTCAAGAAGGACGCGCGGTGGGCGATGGTCGAAGGCGCTGATGGCGCGCACATGAACCGCAGTCTGCCGCTCGACAAATGCCTGGACGATTGCCTCGTGGTTTACGCGCAGAACGGCGAGGCGCTGCGACCGGAGCAGGGCTATCCGTTGCGGCTGGTGGTGCCGGGCTGGGAGGGCAACGTCAGCATCAAGTGGCTGCGCCGCATCAAACTCGGCGACAGACCGTGGTATTCGCGCGAGGAAACTTCGAAATACACCGACCTGATGCCGGACGGCACCTCACGCGGTTTCACCTGGCTGATCGAGGCCAAGTCGGTCATTACTTTTCCCTGCCCGGAAAAGCCGCTGAGCGGCCCAGGCCTCTATGAGATTCGGGGGCTAGCATGGAGCGGCAACGGCAAAGTGACGCAGGTCGATGTTTCCGCCAACGGTGGGGTCAACTGGCAACGCGCGCGGCTGCATGACCCGGTGCTGCCGAAAGCGCTTACGCGGTTTACGCTGCCGTGGCGCTGGGATGGCCAGCCAGCGTTGCTGGAATCCCGCGTGGTTGACGAAACTGGGTACGTGCAGCCAACCATTACGCAATTGCGAACACAGCGTGGACTGAATTCGGTCTATCACAACAATTCGATCCAGACCTGGCAGGTGAAGCCCGACGGCAGCGTGTTCGATGTTCAGCTCTCGTGAAAGCGACATTGCCAGCGAGCTGATCGGCAAAAAGCGCCGCCCGATGACAGGCTCCGCAAAGCAATCCAGAATAAGAAACAGACTGGATTGCCTGGTCGCTTTGGTTCTCACAATCACGATTTCAGTAGCATCGTTCGCTACTTCCCACGCTTTCGCCGCCGAGCCCGGCCATTACGGCTACGGCAAACCTGCCTCCCCGGCTGAAGTCGCCGGCTGGGACATCGACGTGCGCGGCGAGGACGGTGCCGGCTTACCTTTCGGCACCGGCACGGTTCACAGGGGCGCGGAGGTCTATGCGGAACAATGCGCGACTTGTCATGGTACGTTCGGTGAGGGCGAAGGCCGCTTTCCCAAGCTTGTGGGGGGTATCGGGACGTTGAAACATGACCGGCCGGAACTAACGGTGGGCAGCTACTGGCCGTTCGCGCCGACCTTGTGGGACTACATTAACCGCGCGATGCCGATGCCGGCGCCGCACACATTGTCAGCCGATGACGTTTATGCTTTGACCGCCTATATTCTGAACCTGAACGACGTCGTTCCGAGTGATTTCGTCGCCGACCGGGGTACTTTGCCGCAAGTCAAAATGCCTAATCGCGACAGTTTCGTCTGGAGCGATCCGAGACCTGATACCATGGCCAAGCCGTGCATGAGCGCCTGCGCCGATCCCAAGGACATCAAGATCCTGTCTACGGCAGAAGACAGGAACCTGACGCCACGGACAACCGGACCGCTCGATACCATGCAGCCGAAATAGAAACTTGGGGACACCGCCGTTGACACTCACTCCCCCGACCAAGGCCACCTTGCTGATGGCGTTTGCCGCGGCGCTGTTCGGCGTGCTGGCGGTGCCAACGCCCGCGCGCGCCCAATCGGCTGCAGCCGATGGCCAAAAACTCGCTTTCGATCGCGGCAAGGGCAATTGCCTTACCTGCCACGTGATCAAGGGCGGCGACCTGCCGGGCAGCATCGGTCCCGAACTCGTCGGCATCAAAGCCAAATATCCAAACCGCGACGAACTCGTCGCAATCGTATTCGACGAAACCAAACGCAACCCGCTAACCGTAATGCCCCCGTTCGGCCGTAATCGCATTCTGACCGACAAGGAGATCAGCGCGGTGGTGGATTTTCTGCAAACGCTGTGATCAGCGCCATTGCTTCGAAGGAGAATCAAATGATTAAGTCGATCGAACCCGTTGATTTAAAGCGGCGATTGATCCTCAAAGGCGCGGCAATACTTGCGCTGATGGGTGTTGCAGGTATCCGTTTTGACCTGACGCCCGCGCTTGCCGCAGCCAACGACAAGTATCCGGAAGATGCGTTCAAGCAGAAGAGCAGCGATGACGCGATCAAAACACTTTACGGCAAGACCGCCGAACTATCCGACAAGGTGAAGCTCGACGCGCCCGAGATCGCGGAGAACGGCGCGGTGGTGCCGATCTCCGTGAGTTCGACGCTCGCCGATGTCACTTCGATCTCGATTCTGGTGACGGAAAATCCGAACGCGCTGGCGGCCACCTACAGGATTCCGCCAGGTACCATTCCGAACGTCGCCAACCGGCTGAAGATGGCGAAGACCAGCAACGTGATCGCGGTTGTGGAGGCCGGCGGCAAGCTCTACAGCGCGAGCAAGGAAGTCAAAGTCACCGTCGGCGGCTGCGGCGGTTAAAGGAGAATTCCGATGGCATCGACCATTCGCGTCCGCGCAACGTCCAGCGGTGAAATCACCGAGGTCCAGGCGCTAATTCAGCATCCGATGGATTCCGGCTTCGTCAAGGACGCCAAAGGCGAGTTGATACCGCCGCACTTCATACAGGAACTGACATTCGAAGTTGACGGCAAGAGCGTGTTCGTCGCGGATTGGGGCGGCGCCGTTTCCAAGGACCCTTACGTCAAGTTCAGCTTCAAGGGAGGCAAGAAGGGCGACGACCTCAAGATAAGCTGGGTCGACAACAAGGGCGCCACCGACGCTACCACGGCAAAGATTCAGTAGCGGCCGATCGCGGTCGACGGAGAAACAACATGCGGTCTGCGGCCCGTTTCGCTTTTGCCGGTCTGGCTTTGGCTGCGCTGATCGGCGCAATGCCTGCGGTTGCGGCCGACACGCCGAACCCGCCGGCCGACGCTGCGGCGTTCAAGAAATTCTTCACCGACAAGTTTCCAAAGGTGAAGTTGGAAGATTTCGTCAACGGACCCTATTCCATGGACGAGGGCTTGCATCGGCAGTGGCAGGAGAAAGAACAGTTCCCGCCTTACGAATTCTCGGTCGACATGGGCAAGGAGATGTTTTCAAAGCAGTTCAAGAACGGCAAGAGCTACGCCGACTGCTTCCCGAACCAGGGTATCGGCATCCGGCAGGACTATCCCTATTTCGACACCAAGGAAGGCAAGGTTGTTACGCTTGAACTGGCGTTAAATCGCTGCCGCGAGGCCAATGGCGAGCCGCCTTTTTCCTACGTCAGAGACGAGATGGCAGCGCTGACCGCCTACATGGCATTCACCTCGCGGGGAAAACCCTTCGATATCAAGATTCCCGACGACCCCCGCGCACTTCAGGCCTATCAGAAAGGCAAAGAGTACTTCTACACACGGCGCGGCCAACTCAATTTCTCCTGCGCGACTTGCCACGTGCAAAGCCCGGGCGAGCGAATCCGCGCCGAGGTGCTGGCGCCCGCGCTCGGCATATTGAATGCAATGCCGATTTATCGTTCTGAATGGAGCGGCATGGGCACGACCAGCCGGCGTTTCACCACCTGCAACAGCCAGATCCGCGGCGTGCCGCTCAATCCGCAGGACGACGAATACCGAGACCTCGAATATTATCTCTCATATGTGAGCAACGGACTGCCGATTTCCGGTCCGGGAGCGCGGCCATGAGGATTGAAATGCGAATATCGATCCTTCTGTCACTTATCTGGTTGAGTGCGGGCACGGCCTCATTGCAAGCCGCCTCCGAAGCCGATTTCACCGCGGCCTATTCCGCCGCCGAAGCCGCGAACAAAGAGGCTGGCGCGATCCGCAATCAATGGACCACAACCGCGGCGACGTTGGCGGCCGCCAAGAAAGCTGCTGCAGAAGGCAATTTCGATGCCGCAGTTGCATCCTCGAGGGAAGCCGAGGCGCTGGCAAGGGCCTCGATCTTCCAGGCCAAAAGCGAGAAAGAGCTCTGGAAAGATATGGAAATTCGCTGAGCCCGCGACGTGAGATAGATGCAGAGAATTCCGATCGAACCTATCATTTCATCGTCATGGCCGGGCTTGTCCCGGCCATCCACGTCTTGGGCTCACGCTGGACGGAAAGACGTGGATGCCCGGGCCTTCGCCGCGCCGAGGGGCATGCGGCGCCGCAGGCGGGACAAGCCCGGCCATGACCGACGCGTACTTGATGTCAGCGGGAATGCGACATGACGATCCGCCGCCGCGACCTGCTGAAATTCGCGGGTGCCGCCGTGCTTACAAGCGGCTTGCCGCGCATCGGCCATTCTGCCGACGGCCCTGGCGTTTACGATCTCGAACGCTTCGGCAATGCCCGCATCCTTCACATGACCGATACCCATGCGCAGTTGCTGCCGGTTTATTTCCGCGAGCCCAGCGTCAATCTCGGTATCGGCGTGATGCAGGGCCGCCCTCCGCACCTGGTCGGCCGCGCCTTTCTGGATCGCTTTGAGATAAAGCCCGACAGCGCCAATGCCTATGCCTTTACCTGTCTGGATTTTAAAAGATCCGCCGCGCGCTTCGGCAAGCTCGGCGGCTTTGCGCATCTGAAGACACTGATCGATCGGTTGCGCGCTGACGTCGGACCCGACAATGCGCTGCTGCTCGACGGCGGCGACCTGTGGCAGGGCAGCGGCCTCGCCAATGCCATGCAAGGCGCCGACATGGTCGAGGCGGCAAACCTGCTCGGCATCGAAGCCATGACCGGTCATTGGGAATTCACCTACGGCGAAAAAGCGTTGCGCGGCAACCTCGATCGCTTCAAAGGTGAATTCCTCGCGCAGAACGTCTTCCTTACTGAAGAAGCGGCCTTCAACGACGCCCCGGCTTACGACGCCGCATCGGGCCGCGTGTTCAAGCCAGCCACTATCAAGGAAATCGGCGGCTATCGCATCGCCGTGATAGGCCAAGCGTTTCCTTACGTCCCGATCGCGCATCCGAAACGCTTCACGCCGGACTGGACGTTCGGCATCCGCGACGACGAGCTGCAGAAGCTGGTAAACTCCCTGCGCAATAGCGACAAGGTCGACGCCGTAATATTGCTGTCGCACAACGGCATGGACGTCGATCTGAAACTCGCCAGCCGCGTCACGGGTATCGACGCCATTCTCGGCGGCCATACCCACGACGCGGTACCGCGGCCAATTGCTGTGAGCAATCCCGGCGGTATCACGCTGGTCACCAATGCCGGATCCAACGGAAAATTTCTGGGCGTGCTGGATCTCGATCTTGCCAAAGGCAAGCTGCGCGACGCGCGCTATCGGCTGCTGCCGGTATTTTCGGAACTGCTGAAACCGGACGCTGCGATGCAGACGCTGATAGAGCGCGTTCGCGCGCCGTATGCCGCAAACTATGCGGAAAAGATAGCAACCACCGACCGGCTGCTGTACCGCCGCGATAATTTCAACGGCACCATGGATCAGTTGATCTGCGATGCATTGCGTGGAGAATTCGACGCCGAGATCGCGCTGTCGCCCGGTTTTCGCTGGGGCACCAGCGTGCTGCCGGGCCAGCCAGTAACGATGGAAGACGTGCTCTCGGAGACCGCGGTCACCTATCCGGAAACCTATCTCCAGAGCATGACCGGCGGTCAGATCAAGGATATTCTGGAAGACGTCTGCGACAATCTGTTCAACGCCGACCCCTATTATCAGCAAGGCGGAGACATGGTCCGCGTCGGCGGCATGGCCTACACCTGCGCGCCGGCGGAAGCCGTCGGGCGGCGCATTTCGGAGCTGAAATTGGATAACGGACGATCGATAGAGCCCGGCAAGAGCTACAAAGTGGCCGGATGGGCTTCGGTCAACGAGCAGAAAGGCTTGCCTGTGTGGGATGTGTTTGCCAGGCATCTTCGCGCCGGAAAAATGTTGGATCGGCGCGGGAGCGGCGTCACGCTGAAAGGCGTTGCCGACAATCCTGGCATTGCGGAACCAGGATGAAAAAATTCGGGAAACATGCGCGTCGGAGAACCGGCGGCCTTGCCCGCGCGATGATCGCAGCATTGGTGCTGGCAACCGCGCCGATTGTTGCAAACGCGCAGCCGGCGCCGCTGCCCGACAAACCTTTCGCGGAGCACCGTATCGCCTTGCAGCTTTCGGACAATGACTCCAGGAAGGAGGGACTGGTGATCAGCATCGCCAATAATCTACTGAAGGCTTATGATCCCGACAGGATTGCCATCGAGGTGGTGACGTTCGGCCCGGGCATCGACCTGCTGCGTTCCGGAAATCCCAATCGGCAGCGCGTCGAAAGCTTGATCGCGCAGGGCGTCAGGTTCGACGTCTGCCTGAACACCGTCGATACCATCGAGCGTGAAACCGGCAAGCGGCCTGAGATCATTCCGGCGGCAATTCCGGTTCAGGTCGGCGTCGGACAAATTCTGGCGCTGACCGAGAATGGCTATACCTTGGTGCGACCTTAGGGAGATTCGATATGGGCGGATTGTTTCGTTATTTGCTGGCCGCGTCACTGGTATCAATGTCGCTGATGTCAGCGGGCCTCACTGCGGACTCAAAACCGCATCGCCTCGCCATTCAGGTCGACCAGAACGACCCGCAAGTGATGAACCTCGCGCTCAACAATGCCGCCAACGTGATTGAATATTATCGCGCCAAAAATGAAGACGTGGAGGTCGATATCATCACCTATGGCCCTGGCCTGCATATGCTGCGCGCCGATACCTCGCCGGTGCAGGATCGGATCAAGCGTCTCAAGGAGCTTGCGTTTCCCGGCAAGGTTCAGTTTTCGGCCTGCAACAACACCAAGCAGGGCATGGAAAAGGCCGAAGGTCACGCCATCTCGGTCTTGTCCGATGCTACCCTCGTTCCTTCGGGTGTCGTCCGGCTGATGGAATTGCAGGAACGGGGCTGGAGTTATGTTCGGCCATAAGCCGTTATCCCCAACGTCGTTCCCGCGCAGCGAGGACCCATACACACGGAAGGTTCGGTTTAGTGACGGTGGCAGGGTCGGGGATCGAAACAAACGGCGGTGGTTCTGGGTCCTCGTTTTCGCGCGGACGACGGCTTTTATTTGCGGCGCTCGCTTTGTTTTGCACGCCCGCCATCGCCGGCGACGACGCGCTTGTCACCTATAAATCGCTGTCGCCCGAAGTAGCGTTGGAAGCCGCGCAGGGTGCCATGAAGAAATGCCGCGACAATGGCTTTCAGGTCGCGGTCGTCGTGGTCGACCGCTTCGGCCAGCCGCAGGTATTGCTACGCGACCGCTACGCCGGCCTTCCCGCCGCCGATATTGCGACCGCCAAGGCCTACACCGCGTTGAGCTTTCGTCGTAGCACTGCCGATCTGGCAAAAATGGTCCGCGACGGCCAGATGGATGCCGGCCTGGCGCGGATGCCGCGCATCGCAATGCTGGCCGGGGGCCTAGTGATCGAGACCGCCGGTACGCTGCTGGGCGGCATCGGCGTATCCGGCGCGCCCGGCGGCGACAAGGACGAAGAATGCGCTAAGGCGGGACTCGATGGAGTGAGGGACAGGATTGATTTTTAGGCGCGATATAAGTCGTCATTCCGGGGCGAGGCGTAGCCGCGAGCCCGGAATCCACGACCACGACGGAGTGTATGGATTCCGGGCCCGCGCCAAGGGACGCGTCCCGGAATGACGAAGGGTAATGTACCATGATCTTTCGCCAGTTGTTCGACAGCACATCGGGAACTTACAGCTATCTGCTGGCGAGCCGCGCCGGCGGCGAGGCGCTGATCCTCGATCCGGTACTGGAGAAGGTCGATCGCTACTGCCAGTTGCTGCGTGAGCTCGATTTGAGACTGGTGAAAGCCGTCGATACCCATCTGCATGCCGATCACGTCACCGGCTTGGGCGAACTGCGCGACCGCACGCATTGCATCACCATCATGGGCGAGCAAAGCAAGGCGGATGTGGTCGCGATGCGGGTGAGTGACGGTGACAAGGTGATGATAGAAGGTCTCAGCCTCGGCGTGATGTACACACCCGGCCATACCGACGATTCGTACAGTTATCTGATGGCCGACCGCGTGTTCACTGGCGACACGCTGCTGATCCGGGGCACCGGCCGCACCGATTTCCAGAACGGCAGCGCGCGCATGCAATATGATTCGATTTTTGGCAGGCTGCTCAAACTGCCTGATGAGACGATGGTGTTTCCCGCGCACGACTATAAAGGCGATACTGTCTCTACCATCGGCGAAGAAAAACGGTTCAACCCGCGGCTCCAGGTCCGCACGGTGGACGAATATGTCGAGCTGATGAACAGTCTGAAGCTGCCAAACCCGAAACTGATGGACGTAGTGGTGCCCGCCAACATGCATGTCGGCCTGCATCAGAACGATCTCGCAAAACAGGGGCTTGCGCTCAGTGCGCGGGATGCCATCCAGAGCCTCGGGCGGCCGGAGCTTTTACTCGTCGACCTGCGCGAGAACAGTGAGCGTGCCAAGTACGGGATGCTGTCCGGCGCCCTGCATGCGCCATATCCCGCCATCGAACAAAGCCTGCAGCCGGGCGGCATGCTGCGCGAAGTTGCGACCGCGAGCGGACGCCGCATTGTGTTCTTCTGCGCGTTCGGCGAGCGCTCGGCAATGGCCGTGAAAGCGGCGAAAGCCGCCGGTCTGGCCAATACCGCCCACATCGAAGGCGGCATCGATGCGTGGAAGAAAGCCGGTGGTCCGGTGGTGGCAGGTTAGGGATTTCGTTGCGATGAGCGAAGCGAGCAAGCAATCCAGATTACGGCAACTGCGGTCCGGATTGCTTCGCTTCGCCGGCAATGACAGGCTTGACCCGCTCCAGCTCCGTAGTCAGCACGTCGAGCGCATCCGCCAGCATGCCGCCGCCGCACACCGTCATCCGGTCCGGAATCACGATGCGTCTCGACGGCGGATAGAGACGTTGCAGCGCCGGATGCAGCAGGAAAGCGCGACCATCATCCTCGGCATGATCGACGGCGTCCGATACCACGATGAAATCGGGCTTCAGATTCACGATCGCTTCGAGCGAGGCAAATCCGCCAAAGGCGACGCCGAGGTCGCCTGCTGCATTGAAAAGGCCGACCTCGGTCAGCAGTGAACTGAGCAGACTGTCGCTGCCGGACACCCAGCCGCGACGCGACAGCGGCAGTACCCGATAGCGCTTATGCGCAACAGTCCGGCGCGCATGCCCGACCGCGGCATCGAGCTTGGCGATTTCCGCCGCCGCCCGATCGGAATGCTCGGTGATATCGCCCATCCGGCGGATCTGCTCCCTGACCTCGCCGACCGAGCGCGGCACGTCGAACTCGGCAAGGCGGATACCCTTCTCTTTCAGAAGCTCGCGGGTCGAACGTTTGTCGAACAAGCTCGCCACTACGACATCAGGGCTGAGCACCAGAATGTCTTCGGCGCCCCCGGAAAGGATTCGATGCCGGCGCGCATCGGCCGCCGCCCAGGATTGCGACGCATCGCGTGCGTAGCGGCTAACGCCAAGGATTTGCTCAGGGTCCGCCAGGTTCAGCAGCAACTGGTCGGTGCAGACATTCATGGAGGCAAGGCGCGGCCGTTCGGCGGCGGGTGCGGCGCTGCCGATCATCGCGACAACGATGCATGCACACCGGGACATCAGGCGCCTGCTCATAAGCTTCAAATCCCCGACCACGGCACGATCACGGCTTCGCGCCGATGCTCGGCGCGATAGGCGCTGATCCGGAACACTTCGGCCATGACTTTTTCCGACAGAGCGTCGGTTGGCGGACCCACCGCGACCAGACGGCCTTCCGACAATACCAGGACGATGTCCGCAAACCTTGCGGCGAGGCCGAGGTCGTGCGTCACCAGGATCACCAGCATGCCCCGATCGGCGGCATTGCGCAGGTTTGCCATGACGTCGATCTGATAGCGCGGATCGAGCGACGCGGTCGGTTCATCGGCAAGCATGACCGGCGCTTCTACCGCCAGTACCCGGGCCAGTGCGACGCGGCTGCGCTCGCCGCCGGACAACTCGGTAACGCGGCGTTCGCTGAATTCAACCACCTCGGCTGCCTGCATCGCCCGATGCACCGCCTCGGCATCTGCAACCGTCAACCGCGTCGGGTCGGTGGCGCCATGTGGGATGCGGCCGAGCGCCACGATATCCCGCGCCGGTAACGGCCAGTGCACCACATGGCCCTGCGGCAGATAGGCGAAGCGACGCGCGCGCTCGTGCAACGGCAGCGACGACAGCGCCTCGCCGCCGACGTGAACCGTACCGTGCGACGGCTGCAGGCCGGCCAGCGCGCGCAGCAGCGTGGTCTTGCCGGCGCCGTTCGGTCCTACCAACGCCACCAGATGCCTCGACGACAACGACAGCGATACATCCGTCAGGACGGCGCGGCCGCCGAGCGTCACGCCAAGAGCTTGCGCAACGAGAAACGCGTTTGCGCTCATGCGGCGCCTCCATCGAACGCGCGGCGTTCGCGCATGATCAGATAGAGGAAGAACGGTACGCCGATGATCGAGGTCAGTACCCCCACCTTGATGTCGCTGGTCGACGGAATGATGCGCACCGCAATATCCGCGGCCAGCAGCAGCGCGGAGCCGGTGAGCGCGCTCGGCCCCAGCAGCCGCGCCGGATCGTGGCCGATCAGCGGCCGCATCAGATGCGGCGCAACCAGACCGATGAAACCGATGGTGCCGGCGACTGCGACCGCGCCGCCGACTCCGAGCGCGACGCCAGCGATCACCATGAGCCGCAACCGGCCGACATCGACGCCCAGGCTTTGTGCCGTCTCTTCGCCAAGCGTGAGCGCTCGAAAAGCGTTGCGGTGGCTCATCAGGATGACGGCCCCCGCGGCGATGAACGGCAGCGCCAGCATCACATGTCTGAAACTGCGGTCCTCCAACGAGCCGAGCAGCCAGAATGCAATTTCCAGCACCACGAAAGGGTTGCCGGACAGGTTCATCACCAGCGCCGTCAGGGCGCCCGCAAGGCTGGAGATCGCAAGCCCCGCCAGAATCAGAATCAACAGTCCGGCGTTGCGGCCCGCGATGGCCAGCAGCACGAATACCGAAGCGAACGCCATTGCGATCGCCGCAACCGGCAGCGCATAGGATCGCACATCGGCAAGCCCGAGCGAGATCACCAGCACCGCGCCGAAGGCGGCGGATTGCGGGGCGCCGAACAGCGACGGCGACGCCAGCGGATTGCGCAACAATCCCTGCAGCGCCGCACCTGACAACCCAAGGATACCGCCGATCGCAAGTCCCAAAATAGTCCGCGGTAGACGGATTTCCAGCACGATGATCTGCTGCACGTCGCTGCCGCCGCCGAACAAGGCATCGATCACGGCCAGCGGCGACAGCCGTACCGGTCCGATCCCGAGCGAGATCAGCACGAGCAGCAGCACGAGGAGGACAAGCACAACCCCGACGCTCGCGCGCCGGCGCGCGGCGCCTTCACCTGCAAGCCCGAGGCTTTCAACGTTCATTTGAGTGCAAGCCCACCCTCGCCGCTCCGGATTGCGTCATACGCGGGCTTGACCCGCGTATCCATCCGTCTTCGCAAATGTCTGTTCGAGGAAGATGGATGGCCGGGTCAAGCCCGGCTGTGACGTCTCGATACAAGAACCATGTAACGTTGCTTTTCTGGCACAGTCATGGACAAAGCGCTGGCATGAAAGCGACCTGATTGACTCGAAAGCAGGACATCGTTCTTACTGAGCATGACGGTTCCCTCGTTGGGGATCAAAAGGGAATGCGGTGCGGGGGGCTTCCTCCAATACCGCGGCTGCCCCCGCAACTGTGAGCGGTGAATCTTTCGTCATATGCCACTGGGAATCTCGGTCCTGGGAAGGCGACGCAAGGTATCGACCCGCGAGCCAGGAGACCTGCCGTCAGCCGTGGTCACACGCGAAGATGTCGGTCGGGGAGTACAGACATTAGCTTCACGGAGGTGCGACAAGCACATCAGTGAGACTTGGTTCGCTGTGACGTGCCACTGACGTCATACCGAGGTTAGAACCATGTCTTCCATCTTCAGAGCCGCAAAGCGGCGCCGCGCCTTTCTGCTTGTTTCGCTTTTTTTCGTGCCCGTCGTTTCGTTGAGCATCTCTGCCGCTCGCGCGCAGCAGTCCGCATCGTCAGACCGCTTGCCCGCCATCGAAGTAAACCCGCCGAAGCCGATGGAGCGCAATCGCGTCGAGCCTTCCCCTGAATGGGCTTCGCGCTTGGGTCGGGTTACCCGCACCCAAACGCAACAGCCGACCCCTGTCACGCAGCCATCGGGTGGACCCACGCCTGCCGCCACGACCGCAGCTCCGAGCATTATGGCCGGGGCTTCCTCCGCGATCATCACTGCCGAAGAGATTGCGCGTTCGTCTGCCTCCACGGTGCAGGAGATCATCGCCCAAGTGCCCGGAGTGCAACTTACATCACTTTACGGCGGCGTGAATGGCGCACAAACCACGGTCGATCTGCGAGGCTTCGGCGCCACCGCTGTCTCCAATACCCTGATCCTCATCAATGGTCGCCGGGTGAACGACATCGATATGCAGGGCGTGGACCTCTCCACGATTCCCCGCGATTCGATCCAGCGTATTGAAATCACCAAAGGCAACAGCGGCGCGGTGCTCTACGGTGACAATGCCATGGGTGGCGTTATCAACATCGTCACCAAGACCGGCGTGACGGGTCTGCCGCTGGCGGCTCGTGTCGAGGCCGGCGTCGGATCCCTCGGCCAGCGCCAGGTCGCAGCTTCGGCGTCATCGAATGCTGGGCCGTGGTCAACATCGTTCTACGGCAACCAGATCAATTCCGATGGCTACCGCGTCAACAACAAGCTCGCGCAACGTGACGCCGTCGGCGATATCCGCTACACCACACCGGACCTGACGGCTTACCTCACTCTGTCCGGCGACGACCAGCGGCTTGGGTTCCCCGGCGGAAGACTGGTCGACCGCTCCATCGGCATCAATCAACTGGCCACCGATCGCAAGGGTGCGGCCACCCCGTTCGATAATGCCGAGAAACAGGGCGCCAACGCTACCGCGGGATTCATCAAGTCACTGGGCTACGGCGCCGAGCTGATCGTCGACGGCGGCGTCCGTGACAAGAAGCAGCAGGGCACCTTCTTGGGCGGCGTACCATTGTCGCAATTCAACTTCACCTATGTCGACGCCAAATTGCAGACCTGGTCGCTGACGCCGCGCCTCAGTATCAAGAATGTCGTGTTCGGCATGCCTTCGAACATCCTGACCGGCATCGATTACTACGATGCGACTTTCCATCAGAATAGGGGCGCGTTTAACGGCGCACCGCCGATTCACATGTACGACCTGTCGCAGCAAACCGTTGCTGCCTATTGGCAGCAGACCATCGGCTTTCTGCCGACCACCGATTTCTCCTACGGCGGGAGGGTTCAGCACTTCAGCCTGACGGCGACCGATGCGCTAAACCCAACCGCTCCGAACTATTTCGGCGACGCGCAGGCGGCACCGTTCGACAGCGGCGAAACCCAGCACGCATTGCATATCGGTCTTGAGCACCGCTTCAACGACGTGTTTGCGATCTTTGGGCGCGCCGCGCATGCATTCCGCAGGCCTAATGTCGACGAGCGGGTCTCATCAGGACCTACATTCGATCCTGCCTCTTTCATGGCCATCCCCGGGAACTTCACGCTGAAAACGCAAACCTCAAACGACGTCGAAGGCGGCTTTCGTATTAAGGCCGGCGCGTTCGCGATACAGTCCAGCATCTACAACATGGAGCTTACCAACGAGATTCTTTTCAATCCGGTAGGTTTCTTCAACTACAACCTGGATCCTACCCGCCGCTATGGTTCCGAGACCAGCGCGACGTTCCGGGCGACCGACGCCGTGCTGTTTCGCGGCGGCTTTGCCTATACCCGCGCGGTATTCCGCGAAGGGTCTTTCACTGGCAACGACGTGCCGCTGGTGTCGCGCTACACCGCGAGCGGCGGCGTCACCTGGAACGCTTGGCAAAAGTACCTCGTGGTCGATGCCACGGTGCGTTACTGGAGCAGCCGGCGCATGGACAATGACCAGCCCAACACCCAGCCGCTCATTCCTGCCAACGCCACGGTCGATTTCAAGCTGAGCGGCGAATATGACAGGTATTTCTGGTCGTTGAGCGTGAACAACGTCTTCAACGTGCTGTATTACGACTACGCCATCGCCAGCGCGTTCACCCAAGATCGCTTCAATGCCTATCCGCTCCCGGGCAGAACCTTCCTGGTCAAGGCTGGCGCGACGTTCTGACAGGCCGGCCGGTCCGCCGACCGGCCGGCTTGTTCCGGACGCGCAAGACGGTATTGTCCCGGCTAAGCACCGGGAGACAATGGTCCATGTCCATACCGAGCGTGACGATCGAACTGCTGCACCGGCACATTGCCGATGCGGAAACGCAATGGAGTCTGGGCACGTTCGGCGGCATCGCGGAGTTCGCGCGCGACGGTGACGAGAAGGTCAGCCTGACGCAATCGGCAAGCGGTGCCGCGGCCGTCACGGCGCGCGGCGGCATCGCGATCGATCTTTTTGACGATTGCCGCCCGTTCGCGTTCGAAACCATCACTAAAACGAGCTGGAGCCAAAAGGTTGCCTTTTGTTTGCCGATCGATAGCTGCGCGATGAACGGGCGGGCCGTGCTCACCGAACTCGGCCCTGATCGTGAAGCCTTGAAACCGCAACACCGCGAGTCGATCCTGTTCGACCTCGGCCTCGGCGCGCTGCAGGCCGATCTATGCGTGAGAATCGATGATTATGACATGGTAACCCGATTGCGCAGGCATTGCGGGCGTTCCCTGTTCGCACCCGCCAACCCCGCGATGGGCTTGCTGCTGGAAACCAATCCGCATCGCGTTTTCATCAGCCGGATCGGCCGGATCGAGGTCTATCAGGCCATTCCACCCGCGACGGGCAAGAGCCCGGACGGGCCGCATACGCATGTCCTGCCTAAACTGCTGAAAAGCCGACGAACGCATGCCGCAACGGAGCCGATCCCCGACGGGTGGATTCCATGCGCGCATCTGTATCCCCGCCATCCAGTGCGCGACGGATCGTTCGACGCCGCAAGCCATGATTCGTTTCAGCGCGCGGTCGAGCGTTTCGGACTGCCGGAATATCTAGCAGTCAAGCGGCAGGTCGCGGACGCGATCAGGTTTGGCGAGCCGCCCTGGTCCCGGGCGGTCGCGCAAGATCGCCACAGCCGCGCCAACGTCCGAATTGCCTTGCGGCAGTTGGAGGCCGCAGGAATGGCGCCGCCCGTATTACAATTGTGGATTGCTGAATTTGACCACACAACCTCTGCCGACGGTGAGAATGACGCTCTGCCTCGGCACGCAGAATGACATTTCCGGGAGTCGTTGAGGGTGCCGCGACCGCCGGTACGTGATACCATGGACGCACCAGGAACCGCGTCAAGCGTTCCACCTGCCCCGCTCGAGGTGCTTTATGAACGACGAACCAAAAACCGCGGCCGAGATGAAAGAAATCCGGCTAAACAGAAAGCTCGCGCAGGACGCCGAAGGCATCAAGGCCATGGCCGATATCGCTGCCGCCGATATCGCGATCCGCAAGCGTACGGCAAACCTGCGCGAGATCAGGCTCGCAAAGGAAGCCGCCGACCGCGCCAAGCCGGCAGAAGCCAAGTCCAAAGCCAAAAAAAAGAAATCGACCTGACATGACAAAAGACGATCGTGACCGCGCCGAAGCGCGCTTCAACAAGGCCGCAAAAGCCGCCGATGATGCCAAGACCGGTAAAAAAGACCGCGATGCGACCGCCAAAGCCGTTCTCGACAACATGGCGCGGCTGAAAGCCTTGCGTCTTGCCAAGGAAGCCGCCGAACCTGTGCATGCAGCCGGGCCGGTCAGAAAAGCGCGCGGCAAACCCGCGACGAAACCGGGAGCTAAAGCCCCGGCTTTGGCCGACTGGCTGTCCGCTCAACAGAGCGGAGGGCGCAGAACCTAGCGTCTTAGACCGGCGCGGGCCACTCGATCATCGACCGCGTCTTGGTCGCGGCGTCGTAAACCTGCACCTGAAGCATCTGGTACTGGTTCTTCAGTGCCATTCCTGCCTCTTCGGCGGCTTCGACCGTGGCGTGATGCGACTTGAAGTGACCGTCCACGACCAGCGAATAGCCCTCGGTCGGCGCCTTGTCGGCGCGCACGATTTTGCGGGGCTGCGGTTCTTCGATTTCCAGTTTAGGTTTTTTCACACTTCACTCCGTATCGCCTCGAATAGCTTCTCGAATCTTCGCCTTGCTTTACACTGAATGATCGAAAAAGAAAGCCAGTGAGGGTCGAGCATCTGGCAGTAATATGTCCGTCAATGGCGGTCAGATTGCGGTAAAATTCGTTCAAAGCAGGAATATGCAGATGGATAAGCCGGCAACAGGCCCGAGAAAGCCAGAAAGACCAAGGACGACGGCAAGAAATCTCCGCCCAGAACCGTTGAAGACGAAAGCGAGGACGGCGACATCACCACGCCGAAACTCGATCGCGACTACCCGGAGAATGAAGCGCCGTAAGATTTTTCTGGCGGTTCGGGAAAGTTCTCGCTTTCGATGAAGCGGATACTTCGCGCACCAAGCAGATGCGTGCCCCAACCTTTTTTCGATAGCTTAGACCCCAGCCGTGGATTGGCCAGCAAAGCAAAGGCGGTCATTGCAAGCGGTATGGCGCTGATCCAGTCGTGGCGCAGCGGTGTCAATTCCTCGACGCTGTCGGCATAGGGTTCGTGTCCGGCGGCGATAGCCACGCATTGGCGAAAAATCTCCCGGCGCGTGCCGCACTGGACCGCGCAGCCAAGTACGGCCTGCATGGCAAGATGGGTCCGTAAACCCTCGCGGCTTTCCGGAGCAGGCTGTGGTGCCTTTCCCTGCGAAACCTGAAGCAGTAATTCGACCAGATCGAGTCCGGCGAGCCCGGCGCTCATCGGTTCGACCAGGCGCGGGTTGCAATCGATGAAGAGGTGCGTGCCCCCGTCCGGCACGATGGTGTCAACCGACAAAGCGCCGTGCCAGCCGAGCCTTTCGCCGATCGTTGCGACATGGGCGCGCACGAGCGGTCGCCGCACGCTTTGCTTGATCGCTTCGCCGCCGCCGGCACCGCCGGCAAGTTGCTTGGAGGCGTGAAAGCCGAGCAGTTTGCCGCGGCAAAATACCGCCTGCGCTTTTTCGGTGGTGCCTGCGACCAGATCCTGCACCAGCACTTCGTCGGCGAACCCTTGGCTTGCTTCGAGATCCTGCGCCGCGTGCTCCAGTCCGGCATCGTTACGCACAAACCAGATGCCGCGGCTTGCCGTGCCGATGGAAGTCTTGACCACGCATGGAAAGTAAGCGGCATCGCGCAGTTCGCCTGCAGATTTCACGATTCGGGTCGGCGGCTGCGGCAGGTCCAGTTCACCCAGCAGCCGGTTGAATCCGGCTTTGCTGTGCGCGGCGCGATAACTTTCGAAGCTGGGCAGCGCCAGCCCGGTGCAACCCTTAAAGCGTTCGCTGACCCGCGCGAACAGAAATCCCTGTTCGTGGATCGGCAGCAGGACATCGAATGGCCGCTCCGCCAGCAGGGTCTCGATGAACGACAGATAGCCTGCCGGATCGTCGCCGAGAGCCGGACAACGGTGAAATTTTCCGACAAATCGCGAAAACCTGCCGAGGCAGACCGGCGACGGATCGCAAACCTCGACGATATGCCCGGCCAGCCCCAGCATGGTGATGGCCTCGCGTGCCGATGTGCTGGAGCCTTCGGACAGCAGCACCCGGAGCGGTTTTTCATCATGCAGTTGATCCGCCATGTCAGCCATCATGCCGCGCCCGACCAGTTGTCTCCAGCTAAAATGACCCATCCGCCATACTGCAGCGCCGATCGCAGGGGCTTCATGCACCGGTATTCATAGACAAATAACCCGCAGAACCGGTAATTTCAGCTGTCTTGCCTAGCGTTACAGCAAAAACCCGGGGCCAATATCAAATGGTCGACATACTGGCCGCATCGCGGCAGTCGAAGACGGATACCCCGCTGCGCACGTTGACTGCGATCTCGGTGGCGCATTGGGTCAGCCATTTCCACCTGTTCGTGTTGCCGATGCTGTTTCCCTTTCTCAAGGAGCAGCTCGGCGTCGGCTACGTTGAGCTCGGATTTGCACTGGCGGTATTCGCCGTCGTGTCGGGCCTGACGCAGGCGCCGATGGGTTATATCGGCGACCGGATCGGCGCCCGCAAAATCCTGCTGATGGGCCTGACTGCGGGCGGCGCCGCCCTCATCATGCTCGGCACCCATTTGAGCTATTCCTGGCTGATCGGCAGCGCCGCGCTGCTCGGGCTCGCCAACAGCGTCTATCATCCGGCCGACTATGCGATCCTGTCGGCCCATATGGATGAGGCGCGCATGGGCCGCGCCTTTTCGATTCACACCTTCGCCGGATTCCTTGGCGGCGCCATCGCCCCCGCTACCGTTGCCGCACTGGTTGCAGCGATTGGCGGACACGGAGCGTTGATCGTCACCGGCGCGGTAGGACCGCTTGTGGCGCTGCTGTTGCTGCTGGCCAATGTACCCGATGCAAGCGCAGCCGATCGCGGAGAGGCCGACGGCGCCCGAGCGCTGCAACCGGGCATCGTAACGCCGGCAATTATCGTGCTGACGGCTTTCTTTATGCTGCTCAGCCTTTCCAACGCGGGGATCGGCAATTTTGGCGTCGTCGCGCTAATGAGCGGCTACGGCAGTTCGTTCTCGACCGCCAACGTCGCGTTGACGGCATTCCTGGGCTTTAGCGCCGTTGGCGTGCTGGCCGGCGGCTTTCTCGCCGATTGGACCCAACGGCATGGACAGCTCGCCGCTGTATGCTTCGCACTCAACGCCGCCGTCGTGCTGGTTATCGCGATTGTTGCGTTGCCGGCGTTGCCGCTCATCGTGGCGATGGGTTCGGCGGGATTTCTTGGCGGCGTGATCGCGCCCTCGCGCGACATGCTGGTCCGCAACGCGGCACCTCCCGGGGCAGCCGGACGGGCGTTCGGCATCGTCTCCACCGGCTTCAATATCGGCGGCATCATCAGCCCGCTGCTGTTCGGCTGGATCATGGATCAGGACATGCCGCATTGGGTATTCGGCGCTTCGGTGGCGTTCATGGCTTTTACCGTTCTGCTGGCGCTGGTCACCGACCGGAACCCAAAACCCGGCATCGGAACGGTCGATGCACGGCTGATGCAGCTCTGATCCTCAGATGCGGCGGTTGACTTGAGCCGGCGCGAACGCATGATGCGGCAGCAAATCACGATCGAAACTCTGCTTTGGGATGAAACGTCATGGCCGAACGCCCAAGCCTCGTGATCCGCGGCGGCACCGTCGCTGACGGCTTTGGCGGCGAGTTGTTTGAGGCGGATGTGGCAATCGCCGACGGCCGTATTGTCGAGGTCGGCAAGGTTTCAGCCAGGGGCGCGGAAGAGATCGACGCCAAGGGCAAGCTGGTCACGCCGGGCTTCGTCGACCTGCACACTCATTACGACGGTCAGGTTACCTGGGCCAACGACATCTCGCCGTCGTCGCAGAACGGCGTTACCACCGCCATCATGGGCAATTGCGGCGTCGGTTTCGCGCCATGCAAACCCGCCGACCACCAGCGGCTGATTCAACTTATGGAAGGTGTCGAAGATATTCCGGAGCCGGTGCTCAGCGCAGGTATTCCATGGGCCTGGGAGAGTTTTCCGGATTACATGGAATGGCTGTCGCGGCGGCCGTTCGACATCGATATCGGCGCGCAACTCCCGCACGCGGCGCTGCGCGTCTACGTGATGGGGGAACGCGGCGCAGGTCGGGATCCGGCGACGCCTGAGGATAACCGCGCAATGGCGGCGCTCGCCGCGGATGCCGTGCGCGCGGGCGCGCTGGGGTTTTCGACCTCGCGCACGCTCAACCACCGCACCAGCACAGGTGACTACACGCCGACGCTGAAGGCCGGCGAGGATGAGTTGACCGCCATCGCTGGCGCCATGCACAAAGTCGGTCGCAGCGTACTGCAATTCGTGCTGGACCAGGACAGCATCCATGAAGACCTACCAATGATGCTGCGGGTGGCCGAGAATACAAGGTGCCCGATTTCATTCTCGGTTACGCAGGCCGACAAGGCGCCGCAGCGCTGGCGGCAGACGCTGGAAAGCATCAATGAGGCGTCCGCGCGCGGGCTGTCGATCACGGCGCAAATCGCCGCGCGACCGGTCGGACTGCTGCTTGGACTGGAGCTGTCGCGCAATCCGTTCCAGACCCATCCGACTTACAAGGCGATCGCGCACCTGCCTCTGGCCGAACGGCTCGCACGCCTGCATCAGCCCGATGTGCGTTCAGCGATTCTGAGCGAGACGCCGACCTCAACCGATGATCCGCTATTCTTCCGTCCCAATTACGACAAGATGTACCTGCTTGGCGATCCCCCGGATTATGAGCAACCGCCGGAAAATGCGCTCGGCGCGCAGGCGCGCCGTCAGGGTCGGCAGCCCGTACAACTGGCGTACGAGGCGATGCTCGCCAATGACGGCCGCGGTATGCTCTATGTGCCATTTCTGAACTACGCCGACGGCAATCTCGACGCCGTGCATGAGATGCTGCGCGATCCGCATTCCGTGCCGGGCTTGAGCGACGGCGGCGCGCATTGCGGCATTATCTGCGACGCCAGCTTCCCGACTTATCTGCTGACCCACTGGACCCGCGACCGCAGCCGTGGCGAAAAGCTGTCGATCCCGTTCGTGGTCGCTGCACAGTCGCGCAAAACCGCGCTATCGGTCGGACTGGAAGACCGCGGCGTCATCGCGCCCGGCTACAAGGCCGATGTCAACATCATCGACTACGACAGGCTGCATATGCACCCGCCGAAAGTACACTACGATCTTCCGGTCGGCGGCCGACGGCTGTTGCAGCAGATCAACGGCTATGACGCCACCGTCGTCTCCGGCGTGGTAACTCAACGCGAGGGCCTAGCGACGGGCGCGCGCCCGGGCCGTCTGGTGCGCGGCGCACGGGGCGTTACAAGGCAATTCGGCGCGGCAGCCGGTTAGCCAGGACTGTTAAGCCGAAACAGGCCGGTGCGCGCGAAGGAAGGAATGGATTTGGCGCACCGCCAGCGGAATCCGCTCCTTTGGCTCCTTCCATGGAAACATGCTTACCTCGGCCTTCGGCGCCAGCATTGCTGCTTCCATGGCGACGGTGTAGGGATGCGCCGGGATGTCGTCCGGCAGGATCAACACGGGCGTCTGGCAACTGCGCACGAAGTCGCGCGTCACGGTGAACACGAAGTCGGGATTGGTGCGATACATCCTGGTCAGGAATTTGTCGACCATTTCCATCGTGATATCGGGCCGGCGCTTGACCAATTCCGGACCCCAGCCTTTCATATTGTTGTCGTAGAACAAGTCGCGCATCTCAGGACGCGATCCGCTGGGCTGCGCCAGCACGGCCGCGACGATGCGATCGGGGGCCCGCCGCAACAGATTCCAGATGAAGGGACCGCCGATACAGAAACCCAACACCATGAACTTGCCGATGCCGAGGTGGTCCATCAAACCGAGATGGTCGTCGGAATATGCATCCCACGGCCGGTCGATCTCGAGCGGGCCGGTGGACTGACCGGCGTTGGCATTGCGCAGGTCCGACGCGATGCAGCGGTACTCCGCCTTGAACTCCTCGATCGGATTGAAGGGCGAACTGCTGCCGGAAAATCCTGATATCGTCGAGTTCAATCCGCCGCCTGCGATCAGCAGTAATGGGAAGCCGGAACCGACCTCCTCAAAGTGGATGCGTACGCCACCTTCCTCGAAAACGCTCATCGCAGTTCCTCCTTGCCCGGCAGCTTGCGCGAGCACGCGGGGCGCTGCCGCCATGGCCGTCGCCGCGGCGCCGGTCGTCAGTATGGTACGTCTGATCGGGTCCATCGGCGGTGCCTCCTCGATCAATGTCATGGCCGGTGCATGCGACAAGGCCATTGAACCGTCGGTACGATACGAACAACTCGTGCCCTGCCTTTTCAATCGTCAGGCGAACTTCGGCTGCGGTTTCTGCAGCAGTAGCCGCGCGCGTTCGGTGTTGGGCCATAGCAGCAGCAACCCGAGCAACCCCGATACCACGAGGATGACGGCGTTGATCGTGAATCCGGTCATGTAACCGTCAAGCGGCACCGCGGCACGCTGTATCACGCTGCCCATCACGAATGGCGCAAGGACGCCTGCGAGCGTATAGATCGCTCCGTAGATCGAAATCACGGCGCCGCGCTGCGCCACCGGGGTGAATTCGCCGAGCATCGGCGGGCAGACGACATAGATCGATCCGCAAAGTCCGGAGCCGATCACCAGCAGCGCGATCCGCAAGCCGATCCCTTCGGCATGCGGCAGCGCCGCCAGGAACAAGCCTCCGATCACCAACGGTGTCGCGCCAAGCACGCCGCGCGCGCTTCGGGTGGACATGCCGCGCGCCATCAGCACCTGCGAGATCCAGCCGGTCAGCAACACCACGACTGCGCCGAACACCCAGGGCAGGATGGAAATCCATCCCGCGTCCCTTTGCGAAAAGCCCAGGCCTTTGACAATGAATGGCGTGAACCAGGTCAGGCCGAGTGACAGCGCCCAATAGGCACCGAAGGTCGCCGCGCAGCAGCCGATGAAGGTGCGCGACGTCAGGAGCTGAAAGTAAGGCACGCGAGGATCGGCCTCGGTCATGGCAACGGTATGTACCAGCGGCCCTTCCTTGCCGAGGATCAGCCACGCTACCACCCACATCAGCCCGACCACTCCGAGCACGCCAAAAGCATGATGCCAGGAATAATTGACGATCACCCAATTCAGCGCCGGCACGGCGAGAATGACGCCAAACGCCGAACCTTGCGAGAGGACGGCGGTGGGAAAGGTCCGCTTTTCGTCGGGAAACCACTTGTAGACAGCGTGAACCGCGACCGAAAAGGCCGGCCCCTCGCCGGCGCCGAGGATGATGCGGCAGATCAAAAGCGTGGTGAAGCCAACGGTGCCGACCATCGGAAACTGCGCCAGTGCCCAGATCAGAGCGAGCGCCAGAAGCACCCAGCGCGCCGCGACGCGATTGACGATGAAGCCGACGATGATGGCGGCGATAGAGAACAGGAAGAAGAACGACGATCCCAGCAGTCCGAATTGTTCCGGCTCGAGTTTCAGCTCGGTCATGATCGGCACGCCGGCCAGCCCGACTACGATCTTATCTGCGAAATTCACCAGCATGAAAAGGAACAGCAGAAATGTGATCTTCCAGGCGCCTTTTGGCGTCGGTTGCGCAGTCATGATCGAAACCCCCGAAAGTCGCGTTTTTTCTGCTTCGCAGCCCTGTGAGCGAGCCTGCCACAATGCTACCCGTTGCATCGACGCGAATGCAATCGGACATTTTGACCATAAACCGCGTTGTTGCAGCCGCATCGATATGTTGGGCTGCAACATGAGGATATCTTGCATGGCGCGGGCGTCCTCGCGGCTCCGTCAATTCAAGGCATCGTCTGATGTGTTTTCTGCCTATTGCGAATGGTTGACATATGCTGCGCATTCGAAATCTGAACAAATCCTATCGCTCGGCCGGCGAACCGCTGGCGGTATTGCATGGCGTCGATCTTGACATCGCCGCCGGCGAGAGCGTCGCGCTGACCGGAGAATCCGGCAGCGGCAAAAGTACCCTGCTGCATCTGATCGCCGGCCTCGATCAGGCCGATGGCGGCGAGATCTGGCTCGACGAAACGCTGGTTTCGGGACTGTCCGATGCCGGTCGCGCAGCATTGCGCCGGGATCGGCTCGGCTTGGTATTTCAGCAATTCAACCTGATCCCGAGCCTGAACGTTGCCGATAATCTCGCATTTCAATCGCGTATCGCGGCGCGCCACGACGCCGCCTGGCAGTCTGAGCTTGTGGAACGGCTGGGGTTGGGCGCTTTATTAAAACGTTATCCCGAGCAATTGTCCGGCGGTCAGCAGCAGCGGGTCGCGATCGGCCGCGCGCTGGCGATAAAACCGCTTCTGCTGCTGGCGGACGAGCCCACCGGAAATCTCGACGAGACGACGGCAGACGAGGTCCTCAGCCTTGCCCATGATCTGGTGGCGCGAACCGGATGCGGCTTCCTGATGGTCACCCACAGCGTGCGTCTCGCCGCCACGCTGGACCGGCAGGTAAATCTCCACGCCGGACTCGTCGCATGACTCGCGCAAGCTGGATTCTTCAGGTGTTGTTGAGCCACTGGCGACGACATCCGATGCAGCTTGCGACCTTGCTGGTCGGGCTTATCTCGGCGACCGCGCTGTGGAGCGGGGTGCAGGCGCTGAACCAGCAGGCGCGGCTGAGCTATGACCGCGCCGCGGCGACGTTCGGCAGCGCGCGAACAGCGATGCTTGTCAGCCGGGAAGGCACGATTTTTCCGCAACAGCTCTTCGTTGATCTGCGTCGCGCCGGCTGGCCGGTATCTCCCGTTCTGGAAGGCCGCGTCCAGATCGGCGGGCGATCGTTGCGACTATTGGGCATCGAGCCGGTCACCTTTCCCGCGGAAGCGTCGTCGGCGCCGGCAATCGGAAGGACGGCGCTGCAATCATTTGTTCTGCCGCCGGGTGAAACGTTGATCGCTCCGGAAACCTTATCCGATCTTAGCCTGCCGGAAGGCGCAACTCCAGCCGCGGGCGCAATCCCGTTGCCTCCGCTGAAGCTACAGCCGCAACTCGTGCCGGAGGTGCTGGTGGTTGATATCGGCTTCGCCCAGCGCATCTTGAAGATGCCGGATCAGGTTTCGCGGCTGTTGATCGGCAAGGCCAAAGGCAACCGGGTTCCGTTCGAAACGGTCGCCGGAGACCGGCTCCGTTTGGTCGAACCGGATGCCGAAAGCGATCTCGAACGACTCACGGACAGTTTCCATTTGAACCTGACGGCATTCGGCCTGCTGTCATTCCTGGTCGGACTCTTCATCGTCAACTCGGCGATCGGCCTTGCCTTCGAACAGCGTTTGCCGATGCTGCGCACGTTGCGCGCCTGCGGGGTGTCGTCGCGCCTGCTGAACACCGTGCTGCTGATCGAGTTGGTGACGATCGCTCTGGTATCGGGATGTATCGGACTGGTCTGCGGGTACCTGATCGCGGCATCGTTGCTGCCCGACGTCGCGGCGAGCCTGCGCGGACTTTACGGTGCGCAGATTCCAGGACAGTTGACGCTCAAACCCGAATGGTGGGCTGCCGGCCTCGCCATCAGCGTGCTCGGCGCGCTGGCGGCGGCCGCAACAAGCCTGATCAAGGCAATTCGTCTTCCCGTGCTCGCGGCCGCGCAGCCCTATGCCTGGCAGCGGGCACAGCACCGGTGGCTGACGTTTCAAGGCGCGCTTGCAGTCGCAATATTCGCCGCCGCAGCCGCTTTCCTGTGGTGCGGCGACTCGCTGATTGCGGGATTTGCGGTGCTGGCGGCGTTGCTGCTGGGTGCGGCGCTCGGTCTGCCGGTGCTGTTGGGCTTTGCGCTGTACCTCGGCCAGCGCAGCACGCGCCGGCCGCTTGCGGCGTGGTTCTGGGCCGACAGCCGCCAGCAATTGTCCGGACTGTCGCTGGCCTTGATGGCGTTGCTGCTGGCGCTGGCGGTCAATGTAGGCGTCGGCACCATGGTGGAAAGTTTCAGCCGGACGTTCACCGGCTGGCTGGATGGCCGGCTGGCGGCAGATGTTTATCTCAACGCCGCCGACGACGCGCAAGCCGTGGAGATCAAGGCATGGCTGAGTCAGCGTCCCGAGGTGGATGCGATCCTGCCGGGCGGCCGTGCCGAGGTGCAGATCGACGGCTGGCCGATCGAAATTCTCGGCTTCGCCGATCACGCGACGTACCGCGACCACTGGCCGCTGCTGCAGTCTACCGCTGGCGTCTGGGACCGCGTGCGTAATGGCGACGCCGCATTGATCAGCGAGCAATTCGCGCGGCGCGCGAAACTCAATCTTGGCGATCGTATTTCAGTGCCGGTGCGCGCGGGAGGCTGGCCCCTCGAGGTGGCCGCGATTTATGCCGACTATGGCAATCCGAAGGGCCAGATCGGCGTCAACATCGATGCCATGCTGCGGCGTTTTCCGGAGATTCCTCAGACCAGGATGGGCCTGCGTGCTGCGCCCGCCGCGGTACCCGCATTGATCGCCGGCATACAAGGCAAGTTCGGTCTTGACGGCCGAAATCTTGCGGACCAGGCGGCGTTAAAGGCCGAGTCGAAGCGAATCTTCAGCCGCACCTTTGCGGTCACCACCGCGCTGAACGCTTTCACGCTCGGCGTCGCCGGTGTCGCTTTGCTCACCAGTCTGCTCACGCTGAGCAATTCCCGCCTGCCGCAGTTGGCGCCGCTGTGGGCGCTCGGGATCACCCGCCGAAAGCTTGCCGCAATCGAACTGATGAAGACCATGTCGGTGGCGCTGATCACGGCCGTGCTCGCGCTGCCGCTCGGCCTGCTGGTGGCGTGGTGTCTGATCGCCATCGTGAATGTAAAAGCGTTCGGCTGGCGACTGCCGTTCCATGTCTTTCCGCTGTACTTGATCGAGTTTTTGGCAGTGGCGATGCTGGCGGCGCTGCTGGCGGCTTTGTTCCCTGTTCTCAGGCTGGCACGCATGCAGCCCGCCGCACTTGTGAAGATTTTTTCCAATGAGCGCTGACTTCCGTCTCTCGCGCCGCGGTTTTGCCGGAGGACTGGCCTTTCTGGCGTTGAGCGCCAAGTCGTCCTTCGCGCAAGGCTTTGCCGGACTAGGCACTGATGCCGGTGGATTTGCCTCCGTCGTTCCCGGCAACCGGCTGACATTTCCCGGCGATCTCGGCCCGCATCCGGAGTTTCGCATCGAGTGGTGGTACATCACCGCTAATCTTAAAGATTCCAATGACGCTGCTTACGGGGTGCAGTGGACGCTGTTTCGGCAGGCGCTGGCGCCAGGCGCGCAGCAGCAGGGCTGGGCCAGTCCGCAGATCTGGATGGGCCATGCCGCCATGACCCGCGCCGATACCCATCGCTTCAGCGAGACATTCGCCCGCGGTGGCGTCGGTCAGGCCGGGGTCGAGGCAAAGCCGTTTCGCGCCTGGATCGATTCCTGGGAGATGCGCGGGCTCGATGGCATATCGGACACAACGGTTGCGCCGCTTGAGTTGAAGGCATCGGGCGCGGATTTCAGTTACGTGCTGCGCCTCGACGCTGAGCGGCCGCTGGTACTGCAAGGCGACGCCGGATTCAGCAGGAAGTCGGAACGCGGCCAAGCGTCGTACTACTACAGCCAGCCGTACTTCAAAGCTCAGGGTATCGCCACCATCGACGACAAACCCGTGCAGCTTGCTGGATTGGCGTGGTTAGATCGGGAGTGGAGCAGCCAGCCGCTGGCCTCGGACCAGACCGGCTGGGACTGGTTCTCGCTGCATCTGGAGCAAGGCGAGAAACTCATGCTGTTTCGGCTGCGGCAGACGGATGGCCAGAATTATTTTTCAGGCAACTGGATCACGAACGACGGGAAATCCACTCAGATCGCATCCGATGCAATCACCATGACGCCGACGGCATCGACGGACGTTGCGGGCCGCAGCGCGCCGACGCAATGGACCATCATCATTCCTTCGCGCGGATTGAATATCCAAAGCACGCCGCTGAATGCGCGGAGCTGGATGGCAACGAGCTTCCCCTATTGGGAAGGGCCGATCAGCTTTCGCGGCAGCCACACCGGCGTTGGATATCTTGAGATGACGGGTTATTAAGCCAACTGTCATTGGCGATCTGTTGTCGATATTCTACTTCGTCAGCGCGCAGACGCTGTCCTTGGCGGTCGGAAACGCCTTGTCGCCGGGCACGGTGGCGAGCATCTTGTAATAATCCCACGGCTTTTTGGATTCCGACGGCTTCTTCACCTCGAACAAATAAAGGTCATGCACCATGCGGCCGTTTTCGAGCACCTTGCCGCCCTGCGCGAATAGATCGTCCACCGGAAGCTCCTTCAGCTTCTTGGCGACGGCTTCGGTGTCCTTGGTGCCGGCGGCCTTGACGGCCTTGAGATATTGCAGCGTCGCTGAATAGGTGCCGGCCTGAATCATGTTCGGCATCCGGCCGGTACGCTTGAAGAAGCGATCGGCGAGATCCCGGCTCTTGTCGTCGCGGTCCCAGTAATAACCCTCGGTCAGCACCAGGCCTTGCGCGGCTTCCAGACCGAGGCCGTGGACTTCGGCCAGCGTCAGCAGCAGGCCGGCGAGCTTTTGTCCGCCCTTGACGATACCGAATTCCGCCGCCTGCTTGATCGAGTTGGTGGTGTCGAGACCGGCATTGGCGAGCCCGATGATTTTCGCCTTCGAGCTCTGGGCCTGCAGCAGGAACGACGAGAAATCCGAGGAGTTCAGGGGGATGCGGACTGCGCCAAGTACCTTGCCGCCCTTGGCCTTGACGAGGTCTCCGGTGTCTTTTTCAAGCGCGTAGCCGAACGCGTAATCCGCGGTCATGAAAAACCAGGTATCACCGCCCGCCTCTACCAGCGCGCCGCCGGTTCCGACCGCAAGCGCGTGGGTATCGTAAGCCCAGTGAAAGCCATAAGGTTGGCAGGCATCGCCGGTCAGGCGCGACGTCGCCGCACCAACCACAATGTCGATCTTCTTCATCTGCTTCGACAAATCATGAATCGCCAGCGCGACCGAGGAGGTCGTCAGTTCGGTGATCATGTCGACATTTTCGATCTCATACCACCGCCGGGCGATGCTGGTTGCCAGATCAGGCTTGTTCTGGTGGTCGGCGGAGATGATTTCAATCGGATGGCCGAGCACGCTGCCGCCGAAATCCTCAGCCGCCATCTTGGCGGCCTCGAACGACCACTTGCCGCCGTAATCGGCATAAACCCCGGACTGATCGTTGAGAATGCCGATCTTAACGCCCTGCGCCGACGCCGGGGCGGCCACCATGAGGCTACATGCCGCCACGGCCGCCGACCAAAATCCCAATGCCATTTTCATCTCCCGAAGTTTCTGTTCTTGGCAGGTTAATTTATAACCCTGCGGCTGCCCATCTATTTCACATCAGACTTTAGCGGGTAGTCTTACCCAAGAATCGTACAACGTTGACGCATCGCCCCTTCGGCACGGAGCGATGCCGCGCCGGGTCCGCTCAAGCGTACCAATGTTCGTGAAACACGGGCCTTGGTTCTGCGAAGCGACACTTCACGCCGCACCGTGCTTGGGACGGGATCCGTCGCTGCGACAACACCGACCGATGGTCGGCGTCAGGAAATCTCCGCGCGGATGCGGCGGACGCCGGCCGACGACGACTGTTCTTTCTTGATCTTGAACCGACCGATCTCCGAGGTCCTGTTGACGTGCGGACCGCCGCAGAATTCCAGCGACACGTCGCCGATTTTATAGACCGACACTTCATCCCCATAACGGTCTGCGAACAAGCCGATCGCACCCGAGGCGCGCGCTTCCTTCAGCGGCATGACGGTGCGTTCGACCGGCAAATCAGCGTCGATCCATTGTTGGACCATGCCTTCGATTTGTCTGACCTCGTCCGGTTTCATCGCGCGATCGAAGGTAAAGTCGAAGCGCATTCGTTCGCGATTGATGTTCGACCCCTTTTGATGGACGCTCTCGCCGAGCTGCGATCGCAGCGCCGCGTGCAGAAGGTGAGTCGCGGTGTGGTACTTGACGCTCTCTTCGCTGTCATCCGCAAGACCGCTTTTGGCGGCTTCGGCTTTCGACTTCTCCTTGTGCTCGGCGAATGAATCATGGAAGCGTTGCATGTCGACGCTCAGGCCGTCCTCCCTGAGCAGTTCGTTGGTAAACTCGACCGGGAAACCGTAGGTGTCATAGAGGCGGAAGGCGATCTCGCCTTCAAGCATCGTGCCGCCAGTTTCTTGGAGACGCTCGATTTCCTTGGCAAGCATCTTGGTCCCTTTGGCGAGCGTTTTCTCGAACCGGTCTTTTTCCAGCCTGAGTTCGCTCAGGATGGTATCGCGGTTGGAGTTCAGTTCGGGATATTGCCCGCCATTCTGCTCAATAACGATCTGCGACAGGTCCACCCAGTCGTCGGCACGGACTCCCAGCGTTTCGCAATAGCGGATGGCGCGCCGGATCAGCCGGCGAAGCACATAGCCCTGTCCTTGATTGGATGGTTTCACGCCCATCTCGTCGCCGATGATGAACGTCGAGGCACGGATGTGATCGGCCAGGACGCGGATCGCCTTGAGTTTCTTTGGATCGGTCCGGATCGCTTGCTCGGACAGGCCCGATAGCGCGATAATCCGGTCGAGAATAGGCCGGAATTGACTGGTCTCGTAGACACTCTCGACCCCGTTCAGAATCGCAAGGGTGCGCTCCAGGCCCATGCCGGTATCGACATTCTTGCGCGGCAGTTCGGTGACCTGGTTTCCTTGCCGTTCATACGACATGAATACGTTATTCCAGACTTCGACGAACCGCCCGCAACCGCAGTGTCCGGGCTTGCAAAGCTCGGCGCCCTTCGCGCAGGGCTCTCCGGTACGATCCACGAAGATTTCGGTGTCCGGCCCGCAGGGGCCCTCCGGACCTGCGGCCCACCAGTTATCTTCAACGCCGAGAAAGACGATGCGGTCTTCCGGAATGCCCAGCGCCCGCCACACCGAGGCAGCTTCGTCATCGCGCGGGGCCACGTCGTTGCCTTCGAATACCGTCACCCAAAGCAGGTCAGGTGGAATTGCGAGCAAATCGTCGCGCGTCAGGAATTCATAGCTCCAGCGGATCGAATCCTGCTTGTAATAGTCGCCTAAGGACCAGTTCCCAAGCATCTCGAAGAAGGTGAGATGGGTGAGATCGCCGACCTCCTCGATATCGCTGGTGCGCACGCATTTCTGGCAGTTGACCAGGCGCACGCCGGCCATGTGCTCGCGGCCCATTAGGTAAGGAACCAAAGGATGCATGCCTGCGGTGGTGAACAGGACCGATCCGTCCCGGTCGGGCACAAGGGAGGCGCTCGGAATCACGGCGTGGCCGTGCTCTTCGAAGAACTTCAGATATTTTCCGCGCAGTTCGACCGCCGAAAGATTGCGCGGCTGCAGTCCCTTACCCATTGTCATGGCCTACTCATTGTCTCCACGGACTGTCCGATCCGCACGGCCGGCGCACTGCGCACATGATGTGAAATAGATAGGGTAGAGCCGGCCTGATTGGAAGCAAGGGTTGTGGATCGCCGGCGAGCGCATGATTGTAATGCAAGATCCGGCCCAGCCGGATACCAGGATTGACCGCATACCACTCATTATACTCAAAATTATTTTTATAATTCAAATACTTAAGGGAGGGGTGAATTGAAGTCGATCCCCTCGTCTTGCCTACCTTGAGGGCTGTTGAATTTTCGTTCAATGTACACCCTCTCTGGTATTTGAAACCTTACCGATATTGCCACACGCTATTTGCTTGCGCATCATTGTCTAATTCAGCCGGAACGCGTCCGACCCAGGCGAGCACGTTAGCGAGCAATGCCACGTTGCCGCATTTATCGGACAAATCGTATTTAAGAAGGAGCGCCGAGAGGTGGTCGACAAGGCTGATATCGTCGACGCAATCAAAAACTCGCCCGGAGAGGCCGCCGCGGCCTTGCTCGCCATTCAAGCCGGGTCGGCGGCGCCGGTCAGCATGGACGCGATCAAAGCCGCGGCCGACGCGCTGCACCAGCCGGTGGAAACCATTGCCGCCGATGAAATCGAGCGGCTCAATCTGAACGAGGCATTCGCGCTCGCCTTGAAGGCGCGCGGCGTCATGATCGACATCGAGAATGTCGAGCTCAAGGACACCCAGTTTCCTCCGGATTTGCTGAGAAAATTTCTATCGCGCGGCGAGGCGTTCCGCTGTCGCATCGCGGTCGATCGAAACGTGACCGGGTCAGGGTGTCTGATCGGACCGAGCCTCGTTCTCACCGCATGGCATGTGATCGCCACGGCTCCGCCGGGCCAGACCGATCCTGCCGATCATCTGATCGAAGTCCTGCTGTCGGATAGTACCAGGCGGCGTGCGGCGGCTAAACCCTATTATGTTTCGACATCCACGGGTGCGGAGTTTCTGGGCGATCTCCCGACCAAGGATGACGATTTCAAGGGCTTCAACGATGTCGCGCTGATCAAACTGGAACGGCCCGACGGCTCGCGGCTCGGCTTTGCCTCGTTACCGAGCCCTAGTCCGGATATCAAATCGCGATCGTCGATCATGCTGCTGCATTTTCCCCAAGGCGCCGACCTTGGATTCGGATTCGGCAAGATTTCAAAAGCTTTTCCCAAGGTGACGGCGAGGTGGGCACATGACGTTGATGCGGATGCCGGCTCCTCAGGGGGGCCTTGCTTCAACACCCGTTTTGCACTGGTCGGCCTGCATCAGGGCAAGTTTGTCGCAAAGCGGCGGCTGGTACCGGTCAAGCTGTTCGCCGATGACATTCGCCAACTGGTCGAGCGCGACGTCGCGCCGCCGCTATTGTGGTCGCTCGACGGCACCATCCAGGGCCCGCTGGTGGTCGGGCGCGACCTATTTTTCGAAGCCGTGGCTGCGGCGACGCGTCCCGCCAGCCGGGTTCGCGGCGTTCGCGTCAAACGGCGGGACGTGACGCAGGGCAGCACCGGGCTAGCTTTCTCGCTTGAGATGTTGATGCAGGTGCTGGCGCGCAATCCCGGCGCGCACCGCACGATCCGCATCAACTTCGAACCGCCCTATATCGACTTGATCGACGATATCCGCCAACGCGCGCGGGCGGCGGGCCTTGATATTCCACCCGTCGAGGCCGGTGCCGGGGCGCGCGTGGGCGAAACCACGCTGGAAGCGGCGATCAATGACCGCTCACGGAATTTAGCTGTGCAGCTCAACGCCGCGTCCGACAGCAGCGGACAGTTATTGTGGTTCCTGTTCGACAATCCGCCGGTCGGACTGAACGACGCCGAGCGATACACGTTTGAAGGATTTATCGGCGCCGCTTTGAAGCAGCCTCGGCTGCGGCTGGCGCTTGCGGGCTATGAAACCATCTCCACGCCCGGCGAAGAGTTCGTCAACGCCGGCATGGCGGACACCGACGGCGCGCCGGGGGTGGTGGTGGAGTATTTCGGGTTGTTCAGTCGCGGTGACGTCGAGCAACTGCTCAAGCGCGCCTGTCAGGATCTCGGCCTGACGGTGGACCCGGCGGTGATCACTGACCGCGCCAGCCAAATTCTGCTGGGATTGAATTCGATCAACGGCCAATATTCGGCCGCCGACCTGCAGACAGTCGGCGGACGCGCCACCCAGCAGTTGGCCTCCCTGCAGCAAGTAGCTGGAGCGCAACCATGACAGACGCCCCCGACCTTGCCTCCGCGGTGGAACGGGCGCGGTGGTTTGCGGCGCTGTCGGGACCGTTCGATCCGCAAGACGCGCTCAAGGCAAGCGTGGCCGAAAGCGGCCAGGCCGCCGCCGCGATTGCGGTCGCCGCGCGGCTGGCAACGGCTTGCGACACCCACGCCGGACCGACGGGGTCGCAATGGCTGATGCGTGGCAGCGAACGCCGTTGGGACATTGACGGCCTGCAAAAAAGCGGCCGGCTTCCCGACGCCGTGACATGGCGGAGCGAGCAAACGCCTTTTGACGATACGGCAAGAGACGTCGTCGCAGCGTTGCGCGGAGCAGATGCGTTCAGCCCGGCGGCGCTGGAGGCGAAGCTCGCCGCCGGATCGACCGACTTGCCGGATCAGCATCGCGCCGAATTGCAACAACTGGCCTACGCCCTCGAATGGGCCGGACCGGCCGCACCCGGCTACGCGCAACTCGAACGGCTTCGCGCGCTGCTGAACCGGCTCGACGACAAGCTGCGAACCGAGACCATTCTTGCGCACGGCGTTGACGGCCGCGAGGACCAGCGTAAAGTGCTGACCGACTGGATCGCCAATGCTGCGGGAACGGCCCCGGTAAAGGCGCTTTTCGTTACCGGGCTGCCGGGGATCGGTAAGTCGGCGCTGCTGGAGATCGCGATCCGCGAAGCCGCATCCGGCGCGCATGCACCGCTGGTCGTGCGCCTCGATTTCGACCGGCCGGTGCTTGATGTGTTGGACCAGGTCGGCCTTACGCTGGAGGCGGCGCGGCAGATCGCGGCTCAGCTTCCCGATCTTGCAAGCGACATGCGCGACATGCGGCTGAAGGCGTCGGGCGCCCGCGACGAAGAGCTCAAGGGCCGCGGCCGGGACATGGTCCCTTCGAATCTCGCCTCCGCGCTTGGACGGATCGTGACGTCGTCTGGCCGGGTTGTAGTAATGGTGCTGGATACCTGCGAGGTGCTGCGCGGTCGCGGCGAGACGCATCCTCAGCGGCTGTTCGAGTGGCTCGATCAACTGTTCGCGTTCGGTCTCGCGCCGATGGCGGTGATTGCCGCCGGACGCGGCGACGCCTTGGACACTGTCGCCGCGCGAATCGGACAGCGGCTTGACCTTGGTGGCCTTACGCCGGCCGCCGTTGACCAGATTCTGGACCAGAAGGGTGTTCCGGAAACCGCACGCGCCGATATTCATAGCTTCGCCAAGGGCAATCCGCTGCTTTTGCAACTCGCAAGCACCGCGGTCACGCAACCCGGCGCAACGGCACTGGGAAAAAAACGATCGAAACACCGCTCGGACGGGTTGGCAGCCGCGCACCTCTATCGCTTCCTGCTATCGCGGATTGCAGATCCCGATTTGCGCAGGATCGCCGACCCCGGGCTTCTGGTGCGGCGTCTCAATTTCGAGGTGATCCGCGATGTAATGGCGCCTGAGCTTGGCCTAAAACGGATCGGCGATGCGCACGCCAGGCACTTGATGGCAGAACTTGAGCTGCAGAACTGGCTGGTCGAGCGCGATCCGATGGCGGAAGGCTGGCTGCGGCAACGGCCCGCCATGCGGGCGCAACTGGTGCCGCTGTTCTATGCGAGCAAGCCGGCGAAGTGCGCGAAGATCGATCGCGCTGCCGCTGCCTGGTTCGAGAATCGGTCCGAACCTCCGCTGGCGATTGAAGCATTGTACCACCGCCTGCAATTGATGCGGCGGGGCGGAACAGCGCCCCGCATCGATCGTGATCTAGCGATACAATTCGACGAAGCGACGCTGTCCGAACTTCCCAACCAGGCACGAGACCGCGTACTGCAAACGCGCGGGCAACGTTCTGCCGTCGGCCGCGGTGTCAAGGGCCGACCAGGTCCGGCGGGACCGGTCGATCCCCGCGCGGTAAAGGATCTGCAGTCCGTCACCGAGCGCGGCGACTGGATGGAAGCCGCCGACTTGTACGCGCGGGCGATCGCGCCGGCGAAACTGGAGCCGGCATCCGAAGTGGCCCATGCCGCCCGCACGTTTCTTTGGCGCGTTGGCCGCTGGACCGAAGCCGTCAACAGTCTGCGCCAACTCGACGCCATCAAATCCGGCGACGGCGACCTGTTCGATCTGCGGTCGGACGATGCTTTGGTGCGTCTCGAAATGCGTGCCGAATTCGGCTTCGCGGATCTCGTGCGTCGCTTCTCGGCCGACAGCCAGTTGCGCAATCGCGCGCAGCAGGTCGCCAGTCAGGGATCGAAAACTGACATGAGCACCGGCGCGCTGGGCTTTGCGCTGAGCGTGGCGAACATCCCGATCGAGAGTTCATCGCGTCGCACCGATCCGGTTCGCGCCACCCGCGAATTGTGGTCGGGTCTTTCCGGCTTTGAGCTCGAGAACGCCCTCTCCGTTGCTCAAGAGCGCATGATGAACGCGGCGCTGCTGGCCGAGCCGATCGAGCCGCCCGGCTTCATGACCGACCCGGATGCGTTCAGGACAACGACGGCGGCCCGGCAATTGGCGGTGCATTCGCCCTATGCGAGTCCGCTTAAGCTGTTGGCGCAATTTGACGCCAGCCATGAACTCGCGCCGCATGCCCGAGCGACGCTGGCGGGACTGACCCGCGCCACGGGATGGTGGAATGGCGCCAATCGCGGCGGCGAACTTCCGTTCAGCGACGAATCGCCGGCATCGATCCAGATGCTCGCCGACCTCGGGCTGGCCGCGGAGTGGGCCGCAGCCGCCGCTTTCTCACTGCGTAGCGGCGATCTGGCCCTGGTCGCCAAGCGTTCGGAAGGCTGGCGGCGGGTAACGGCGGGGCGTTGGGATTACGGTCGTTCACCCCCCAACTGGAGCGGCGCCACCTATGCCGACGAGCTCGACGCCTCGGTTTGGGCGCGGGTGCTGGAATTGGCCGCCGCCGAAGACCCGGTCGCGTCGAGCCGGGCGTTCCTCGTGGCGTGGACAGGGCAGAAAGACCAATTGCCCGACAAGCTCCGCGCCCGGCTGACAACACTCGCTGCGCGCGCCAAAGCAGCGACAGCACGCCGCAGAGGCGTTGAGCGCGCGCTTGCGGCTGCGCGCGCGCTGACGCGCTACGGGGCGCCGGCGGCGTTCGTTCCGGCACTCGCTACCCTTGCTGCCCTGAAACAAGATCCATGAGGAAGAACATCATGCAAGAAGACAGCATCAATCGTCTCGAAGCCATCCGTGCTACCAAGCCGGGCATGCTGAAGGCCGCCAGTAAGGCCGTGGCCGAAGGCCGGGTCGATCCGCAGCGCTTTGGTTTGTCCAAGCAACAGCTCGCCGATGCGATTACAGCGCCGCCGAACAAGCTGGAATCGATGGCCGTGAACTCGATGGCCCTGGAGGCCATCGTCAAGCTCACAGGCAGGCCACCCCTGCTGGTGGAGAACAATGCCGTGGTGCTTGAACCGCTGGAGGACTTTCCCGTCGGCACCGACGTCATGATCAAGGCCGTTGAGCCGTTCGTGCCCTCAATCGGGCGCGTCGAATTCATCAATTACAACATGCCATGGGGCGGCACGGCCTGGGTGGTCGACAAGAAAGCTGACGGACATATCGTACTGACCAACCGCCACGTCGCCAAACTCGTGGCAAAGCGCAGCGCGGACGGCAAGGCCGTATACATGCGTTCGCCGGTCACCGGCGTAAAATATGGCGCGCAGGTCGACTTCAACGAGGAAGTCGGCGCCAAGCCGACCGACGCTCGCGTCGCACAAGCTTTCGAGATCGTCTATCTCGCCGACGATGTCGGCGCCGACATGTCGCTGCTGAAGATCAAAAAGGTCGCCGATGGCGTGTGGTCGATGCCCGACCCGGTCCCGCTCGCGGTCAAGGAGGCGGTGGATCAGGAACTGGTGGCGCTGGTCGGCTATCCGGCCTACGATTCGCGCAATGACGCCAACGTCATGGATCGCTATTTTCGCGACCTTTATGACGTCAAGCGGTTCGCTCCCGGTCGCGTCATGAAAACCACTGTGGACAGCGTGCTGAGCCATGATTGCACGTCGCTGGGCGGCAATTCCGGCTCCTCGCTGATAAGCCTTGAGCAGAAGGCCGCGGTCGGCCTGCATTTCGCCGGCTCCTACGGCATCTCGAACAGCGCCGTGGGAGTTACAACAATCAAGCAGCTCCTCAAAGGCTCGCTGGTGCCGGTCGGGGGCATGGAAAGCCCGGCGGCCACCGAAGCCGCCGCAGATGGTCTTCACAACCCCGGCGATTTCGCCGATCGTCAAGGTTTCGATCCGGATTTTCTAGGGCCCGATCTCGCCGCGCCGTGGCCAACGCTGCCCGCTTCGATCGAAGCCGATCTGGCCAAGCCGTCCGACGCCACCGCGGCTCGCCCGAACGAACTGCGCTACACCCATTTCGGGGTGAAGTTCTCCAATACGTTCAAGCTGCCGGTCCTGACCGCCGTAAACATCGACGGCGAGAAGTCGGTGCGTATCAAGCGCGTCGGCGACAAGTGGTTTTTCGACGGCCGCATCGACAAGACATTCCAGCACGGGCAGAAGGCCTACAAGAACGAGAGCATCGATCGCGGTCACATGGTGCGTCGCGAAGACCCGAACTGGGGCGATGAGGCTGCCCAGGCGGACAGCGATACGTTCCATTACACCAACGCGGCGCCGCAGCATTCGCTGCTGAACCAGGGCAAGCAGTTGTGGCAGGGGCTGGAGAATTACATCCTCGACAGCGCGCGTACGCACGGATTCAAGGCCTGCGTATTCACCGCTCCGGTGTATACCGACGACGATCCGGTGCTCGAGGAGGAGAATGTCCGCGTGCCGCTGGAGTTCTGGAAGGTGGTGGTGATGGAGGACAGCGACCGCAACAAACTGCACGCCACCGCCTATCTTCTCAGCCAGGGACAGCTGATCCGCAAATTGCTGGAAGATCGCAATCGTTCCGAGGCGGTCGAGGGCTTTGTGCTCGGACCCTACCGCACCTTCCAGATCGCGATTGCAGATCTGGAAGCGGCAACCGGCTATGGATTTGGCGGGCTCAAGGACGCCGATCCGCTAAAGAAAACCGAAGCGGGCCGTGAAGCCATCAATGCCGGCATCCCGGTCGTGGTTCCTATCGAAGAGAGCGCGGATCTCGTGCTGTAACCCAATCTCCGGCTGGGCGCTGGCGCGACATCCCCGCCGCCCCGGTGCTGCCGGAGATCATGCAGGGGGCCGCCTTCTACCGCACTGCATCAAGCTCCTGGTGACTCGCGTTGCCCGCACTCGATCCCATGCGGGCAGATTAATCTCCTCCCGCCGCATAGTTATCACTTGATCATTTATTATTTCCGATAAATATGCCTGCCTGAACATTTTACGCGCCGGCACATCGCGTACATAAGGCGGCGGCCGTTATCGTTCCGACCAACCGGCACTCCATCAAGAAACAACAAGCCACTATAATCAAGCACACGACCCGGGGAGGATCGAATGACGATATCGCGACGGCAATTTGTCGGCAGCGTTGCCGGCGCAGGCGTCGCCGCTTTAGCGGCGCCCAATCCCGTCTTGGCTCAGAACAGCGGACCGATCCGCGTCGGTTTACTGGCGGCCAAGACCGGACCGCTGGCCTCCGGCGGCATCGACATGGAACTGGCGCTCACGATGTTTCTGAAAGAGCGCGACAACGCGCTGGCGGGGCGCAAGATCGAGCTGATCGTCGCCGACACCGCCGGGGTCCCGACTACCGCGCGCACCAAGGCGCAGGAGTTGATCGAGAAGAATAACGTGCATTGCCTGGTCGGCCCGCTCGCAGCCTTCGAGGCGCTCGCCATCGCGGACTATCTTACCGAGAAAGAAATGCCGACGATTGGCGTTGCGGCGGCGGAGGACATGACACAGCGGCATCCGAGTCCATGGTTCGTTCGCCCCACCTCGACGTCGGCGCAAAGCGCCTACCCGCTCGCCGACTATGCCGCCAAAGAGCTGAAGTACAAGAAGATCGTCACTATCGCCGACGATTTTGCCTACGGCCATGAAATGTGCGCCGGCTTTCAGCGCGCTTTCGAAGACAATGGCGGAAAGATCATCCAGAAGATTTTTACGCCGCTGGCCACGCCGGACTATGGCAGCTACGTCGCGCAGGTAAAGGGTGCCGACGCCATCTTCCTCGGCACCGCTGGCTCCAACGGATTCCGCTTTCTGCGCCAGTTCATCGAATACGGCCTGAAGGAAAAGATGGCGGTGATCGGCGGCATGACCGCGCTCGACGAATCCGTACTTCGCAACATGGGCGACGAGGCGTTGGGGATCCTGACCACTAGCTGGTATTCCGCAGAGCTAGACAACCCGCTCAACAAGGCGTTCGCACCTGCCTTCCGCAAGCAGTTCAAATACGACCCGGGCTTTTACGCCGCCGGCACCTATGTCGCAGGCGCGGTGCTGGAAGCGGCGCTGAAGGCGACCGGCGGCAAGGTGGAAGACAAGAAGGTTTTCATGACGGCGATCCGCGGCAGCAACGCCGACACCGTGCGCGGCCTGGTAAAATTTGACGAATTCGGCAATGCAATCGGCAACGTCTATATCCGCAAGGTGACGCGCAGCGACGGACGGCTGGTCAATTCCGTCATCAAGACCTATCCCGACGTCAGCCAGTTCTGGACCTATGACAAGGCTGAATTCCTGAAAAACCCGGTCTACTCGCGCGATTATCCGCCGGCAAAAAACCTCGAGCAATAACTGTCTGCGACGGGGCGACGATCGCGCAAAACGTATCCGGACAGATCGGCAGTCGATGCAATTTTGGATCATCCAAGGTCTCAACAGCCTGTCGCTCGGCGGACTGTTGTTCCTGCTGTCGTCGGGATTTTCCCTGATTTTCGGGCTGATGCGGCTTGCTAACCTCACGCATGGCGCTTTCTTCATGCTCGGCACTTATTTTGGCGCTGTCGCATTGCGCTCCTTCGCCGGTCTCAATCTCTGGGTTACCGCGATCGGCGCCGGAATTATCGTCGCCGCGCTCGGCGGGGTTTTCGAGCGGCTGGTGCTGACGCGGCTGAAGAGCAATCCACTCGGCCAGGTGCTGGTGACACTCGGCATGGCGTTCATCATTTCCGACGCGTGCCTTGCGCTGTGGGGCGGCGATTCGATTCCGGTGCCGACGCCGCAGAACCTGCGGGCGCCGACCCGGCTGTTCGGCTTCGTGTTTCCGACTTACCGGCTGGTGCTGGTAGGAATAGCCGTCGCCGCGGCGATCGCGCTGTATTTTTTGATCGAGCGAACCCGGTTAGGGGCGATGATCCGTGCCGGCGTCGACGACAGGCAGATGGCGCGTGCGGTGGGTATCCCGGTCGCCAACCTGTTCACCACGGTGTTTTGTCTCGGCGCCGGCATTGCGGGTGCCGCCGGCGTGCTTGGCGGACCGATCCTGTCAGCCTATCCCGGGCTCGATGCCGACATGCTGCCGCTGGCGCTGATCGTCGTCATATTGGGCGGCATCGGCAGCCTGCTCGGCGCGTTCATTGGCAGTTTTATCATCGGCTTCATCTATACATTCGGCAGCGCGCTGTTTCCCGAACTGGCGTACATCATCCTGTTCCTGCCGATGATCTTCGTCATTGCATTCCGGCCGCAAGGCCTGTTCGGGCGTGTCGGCGCATGACCAGAATCGTGCTTGCCGCCTTGACCGTGATGCTGCCGTTCGTCACCGGCGATTTTTATGTCAATCTCGCCAGCCAGGCATTGATCGCGGCGATCTTTGCGCTCAGCCTCAATTTGCTGGTCGGCTACGGCGGCATGACGTCGCTCGGACACGCATCGTTCCTCGGCGTGGCGGCCTACATCTGCGCGCTGATGACAACCCGCTACGGCCTGGGGCACGGTCCGGCTGCCGTCGTGTCGATCGGGGGAACCACCGTGATGGCAGGCTTGTTCGGTTTGGTCGCGCTGCGCGCCACCGGTCTCGGTTTTCTCATGATCACGCTGGCGTTGTCGCAGGTGCTGTGGGGCCTTGCCTACCGCATGTCGAACGTGACCAACGGCGACAATGGCATCGCCGGCCTGACCCGTCCAATGCCGCTCGGCATCCCGCTCGAGAGCGCGGCATCGTTTTACTGGTTCGCGCTTGTGATTGCGAGCGCCGCCTTCGTGATGATGACGATCTTCGTCTCATCCTCGTTCGGATCGTCATTGAAGGGCGTGCGCGACCAGCCGCGCCGGATGGCCGCGCTCGGGTTCAATCCCTGGATGATAAGGTGGATCACCTTTATCTATGCCGGCTTCTGGGGCGGCGTGTCGGGATTGCTCTATGTCTATTATCATAAATACATCCACCCTACTTCACTCTCGATCACCAGCTCGGCCGAAGCGTTGCTGGGCGTCATTGCCGGCGGCTCGGGAACGCTCGGCGGTCCTGTGGTCGGCGCGACGCTGGTGCTGCTGCTGAAGAACTACGCTTCCGCCTATGTCGAACGCTGGAACATGCTGCTGGGCCTGGTTTTCCTGTTCATCGTTCTGCTGATGCCGACCGGGATTATTCCCGGCCTGACCAAGCTTGCGGCGAGACTGCGCGGAGGATAGCGATGACCCCTTCGACCGGCTATGCGCTCGAGATCGTCAACCTGAAAAAAGCATTTGGCGGTCTTCCGGTGACGCAGGACGTGACGCTTTCGATACGGCCAGGCGAACGGCGCCTGATCATCGGCCCAAATGGCGCCGGCAAGACGACATTATTCAACCAGATCACCGGAGACATGAGGCCGAATTCCGGGCAGATTCGGCTGTTCGGCACCGATGTCACGCAATTTACGCCCTACAAGCGCGCGCACTTCGGACTGTCGCGAACCTATCAGATCATCACTCTGTTCGCCCAGGACACGCTTGAACACAATGTCACGCTTGGTCTACTTGGTTTGAGGCCGTCGCGCTGGCAGATGTGGCGGCCATTGTCTTACTACGGCGACCTTACAAGCGAGGCAAGGCGCACCCTCGACAGCGTCGGATTGTTGCACCTGGCGGCGCATCCGGTATCCGATATCGCCTATGGCGAAAAGCGCCGTGTGGAGCTGGCGATGGCGCTGGCGCAAAAGCCGCGGGTATTGCTGCTGGACGAGCCGCTGGCAGGCCTATCGAATACCGAACGTTTCGCCATTAAGTCACTGATCGCGGCGATCCCGCGGGAAACCGCCGTGATCATGATCGAGCACGACATGGATACGGCGCTTGATCTCGCCGAAACGGTCACGCTGCTGAACTACGGCCGTGTCATCGTCGATGGTGAGCGTGACAAGGTAATTGCGGACAAACGAACACGCGAGGTGTACCTTGGCACCTGACGCGCTCAGCCTGATCAATCTCCACACGTTTTACGGCGACAGCCACGTCCTGCACGGCGTCAGTTTTTCATTGCACCCGGGCGGCGTGCTGGCCCTGCTTGGACGCAACGGCGCGGGAAAGACCACCTGCATCTCGACCATCATCGGCTTTCTGAAGCCGCAGGAGGGCGAGATCAAGCTGTTTGGCGAACAGATCGGAGGCTTGAGTCCTGAACGAATCTCGCATCTCGGCATCGGTCTGGTGCCGCAGGGGCGGCGGATATTTCCCTCGCTGACCGTCAAGGAAAATCTCATGGTGGCCCGGCAGCGCGAGAACGCTACCGGCAAGCCATGGAGCATCAATCGGATTTACGACATGTTTCCGCGGCTGTGCGAACGCCACGCGCAACTCGCAGGCACGCTGTCAGGCGGCGAACAGCAGATGCTGGCCATCGGCCGCGCGCTGATGGGCAATCCACGAGTGCTTCTGCTCGACGAGCCGTCGGAAGGGCTGGCGCCTCTGATCGTCGCGGAAGTCAGCCGCACCATCCAGCGTTTGAAGGAAGAGGGACAATCCATCGTCCTGGTCGAACAAAACCGCCAGCTCGCACTCGACGTTGCGGATCAGGCGGTCATACTCAATACCGGACGCTGTGTGTTCGCAGGCAGTGCAGCCGAGGTTGTGAACAACGAAACCCTTGTCGCGCAAAATCTTGGCCTCTTCCACGCTCACTAGTCCAATCTTTCAGTTAAGGTCAAAGCACATGAAAATCGGCGTATGCGGAACCGGACGAATGGGCTCATCGATCGCGCAGCGGTTGATGGCTGTCGGACACGAGGTAAACGTCTGGAATCGCGATGCGGCTAAAACCAAACCGCTGACCGGGGCCGGCGCGAAGCTGTTCGCATCTCCGGCTGAACTCCTGGATGGCTGCGATGCCGTCGTCGTGATGCTGCTGAACGACGCGGCGACCGAGGCGGTGTATCGCGGACCCAATGGCATATTGAAGGGCAAGCTCGCAGGCAAACTTTTGATCGACATGAGCACGGTTCGTCCCGACACCATGAGTTCGATCGGGACGGCGGCGGCGGTTCAGGGCGCTGCCTTCGTCGAGTGCCCGGTCGGCGGCAGTACGGCGCCGGCGAAAGAGGGGAAACTGTTCGGTCTTGCCGGCGGCGCCAAGGCAGACGTAGCCCGGGCAATGCCGATTCTCGAACAATTATGCCGCCGCATCGAGCACGTCGGAGAACTCGGTTCAGGTGCGACGATGAAACTCGCAATCAATCTGCCGCTGCTGGTTTACTGGCAGGCGCTTGGTGAAGCCTTGACCATCTGCGGGCCGCTCAATCTTCCCGCCGACCGGCTGATCGACATACTGTCCGACACTGCCGGCACGCCAACCGCCATGAAAGGACGCGGCGCCGACATCGCAAGAGTACTGGGCGGACAACCACTAGGCGAAACCGCCTTTGCGGTCAGCGCTGCAAAAAAAGATCTCGCCACCGCAATCGCGTTCGGCCAATCGATCCATACCGAGCTTCCGGTCACCGCGAGCGCCCTGGCGTGCTTCGAGGCGGCCGAAGCGGCGGGCCTCGGCGACGCCGATGCGACCGCGGTACCGGTGCATTGGACCAGACGAAACAAAAACAGAGGGACCATCTGATGATCATCTCGACCGACGGACAACATCCTATGCTGGAGCGCAAGAACCGCTACGGCCGCACCGCCGCGCGCAACCACGACGCCGACGGCCGCGCGCGGCGCCCTTCGTCGCCGACGATCGACATCCACGCCCATATCGTGGTCCCGCAGGCTGCCAAGCTGGCGCAGCCGCATGTCGACATCAGCCGGATTCCGCTGGCGCATTTTTCCGATGCCGCCAGCAAGGAAATCAACGCCACGCAGGAAAAAGACGTCAGCGAGGTGATGACAACTATCGATCGCCGCCTGCGCGATCTCGACAACATGGGCATCGACATCCAGGTCGTCGCGCCGGCGCCTGGTCAGTGCTACTATTCGATCGATGCAAAGATCGCCGAACAGGCGCATCGCCTCGGCAATGAAGGCGTCGCGGAATACTGTGCGCGCCGTCCCGATCGTTTTGTCGGGCTGGGCGTCGTCACCTTGCAGCAGCCGGAAATCGCCGTCCGCGAGCTCGACACCATCATGGGCGATCTGAAACTGAAGGGCGTCGAGATCCTGACCAATGTCGATGGCCAGGAGCTGTCCGATCCGAAATTCCAACCGTTTTTTGCAAAGGCCGAACAGCTCGGCGCCTTCATCATGATGCATCCGAACGGGTTCACCCATGGGGAACGCCTGACCCATTTTTATTTCAACAACGTTCTCGGCAATCCGCTCGACACCACGCTTGCGCTGCACAACCTGATCTTTTCCGGAACGCTGGCGCGCTTCCCCGAGCTGAAGTTGATGGCGGTGCATGGCGGCGGCTATCTGCCCGGGTATTCCGGCCGCATCGACCACGCCTGGGGCGCGCGGAGGGACTGTCATGGCGAGCTGCCGTTGCCGCCAACCACTTATCTGCGGCAGGTCTATCTCGATACCGTGGTGTTCACCTATCACCAGCTCGCCTATCTGATCGACGTGTTCGGCCCCGACCGCATCTTGATGGGGACCGACTATCCGTTCGACATGGCCGAATACAATCCGATCGGGCATATCGCCGGCGTGCACGGGATGGACGAGGCAACGCTGGCGCAGATCGCGGGCGGCAATGCGGCACGGGTGCTCGGGCTGGACGTCTAGAGCCTTTACCTCTCCCCGCAAGCGGGGCGAAGTTAGGAAACTCAATGCGCCGCTTTTGCTGCCTTGTACCCGGGCTGCTCGAACGGATGCGAACTCGCGAACGCCGGGAGCCTGAAGCAATGCTCGGCCAACCGCGCCACCGCTGGAAAGTCCCTCAATTCGAGTTTGACGTATTGCGCCGTCACCACCTGCCCGGCGATGCAAATGTCGGCCAGGCCCGGTTCCGGCCCCAGCGCGAACGGTGCCGCCGGGCGTTGCGCGAGCAGCCGCTCGTAGGTTGCAAGCCCTTCAGTGGTCCAGTGCCTGCCCCAATCCTCGATCGCATGTGCATCGGCGCCGAACGTTGCGGCAAGGTGATTGCGGACTCGCGGCGTCACCAGCGGATGCGCGTCGGCCACCGTCACCAGGGCCAGCGACTTTGCGTAGGCCCTCTCCTTCGCATCCTGCGGGATCAGCCGCGGCTCAGACTGCAGTGTTTCGAGATATTCGATGATGGCCAGCGACTGAAAGATCGTATGGCCGTCATGAACGAACGTCGGCACCACGCGTTCGGCGCTTACGGCCGCGTATTCCGGCCTGAATTGCTCTCCGGACAGAATATCGACCGGAATTTCCTCGAATGGCAGGCCCTTGAGCCGTAGCGCGACCCGCACGCGAAACGAGGCAATCGATCGCCAGAAACCGTAGATCCGGATCCCCATGGGAACAGCCCTTTGTTGAATAAAGCAGCGCCGCGCGAATCTATCACGCCCGCCCAAGCGGCGAAGCCCCGGAACAAAAATTTGGCCGCCGAACAGCGGGCCCCCGCTCGCGTGAGTTGCCACCTTGCGCGATTCTCAATAACAACAACGCAAAGCCGCGCCGGAATCATCGGGCGTTCTGTCACGCGGAATTAAGAACGATGAGGTTGCATCCATGGAAGATCTGGATAACGCCGTGTCCCATCCGGCCGGCAAATGGGCGCCTTCGCCGGACGCCAGCGACATCATCAAAAACATTCATGCGATGCTTCATCCGCGCAATATTGTGCTGGTCGGAGCAACCGACAAACCGGGCAACTACGCCGAGCGCATCTGGAATAATCTGATCAAGTACCGCTACGGAGGCAAGCTTTATCCGGTCAACGCCAAGCGCGAGACGATCTGGGGCACTGCCTGCTACAAGGATTTCGCTGACCTGCCGGACAAGCCCGATCATGTTCTGGTGCTGGTGCCCGCGCGTTTTACGGTCCAAGTGATCCGCGACGCGGCCGCCGCCGGTGCACGCTCCGCCACCATCGTCACCTCGGGCTTCAGCGAATTGCAGGACGAGGAAAGCCAGAGACTTGCCGCCGAGCTGCAACGGGCTATTCGCGAAACCGGCATGGCGGTGACCGGCCCGAATTGCCTCGGCAATCTAAGCGCCGGCGAAAAACTGTTTACTAACATCGACGACCGGATCGTCACGATGGAAGCAGGTCCCGTCGCGGTCGCCGGCCAATCCGGCGCGATCGTGATGGCGATCCGGCAGGCCCTGGAAGATCGCGGCGTCGGCGTCGGCTACATGGTCACGACAGGCAACGAGGCCGGCCTTGAAACGCCGGATTTGATGGCCTATTTCGCCGCGGATCCCGGTATCCGTGTCATCGTGGTCTATCTTGAAGGCGTGCGTAATACCAAGATCTTCCGCGACGCCTGCAAGGCCGCGCGCGCCGCGGGCAAGCCCGTGATCGCGTTGAAACTCGGCTCGTCCGAGGGCGGACGCGCCGCTGCGATGGCGCATACCGGGGCGCTGGCGGGCTCGATCGAAACATTCGATGCCGTCTCGACCCGGGAAGGCGTGATCCGGGTACGCGGCCTCGACGAATTGATCGAGACCACCGAATGCTTCGTCCACGCCGATGTTCCCAAAGGTGCCCGCCTCGCCGGGGTCAGCCTGTCCGGCGGCAAGCGCGGCCTGATGATCGACGCATTCGCGTCGGCCGGCCTGAATTTCAAACCATTGAGCCGACATGCGAGCAATGAACTGGCGAAGATGCTGGGGCCCGGCAGCACCGTCGGCAATCCACTCGACGCCGGATTCGCGGCGGTGGTGGATCCTTCGGTCTACATGAAGTCGATCGGGATCATGATCGATGATCCGGATACCGACATTGTCATCATCGACTCCGAACTGCCCAAGGCGCCACACGAACTGCGCGAGAAAAATCTGCGCATCGTCAACGAGATGGCTGGCAACGCCGGCAAGCCGGTGATCTATATCAGCACGATGTCGATCGGCTTCACCGAATTCACCAAGACCTTGCGCAAGTCGCTGCCGCATATCGCCGTGATGCAGGGGTTGGACCGCGCGGTGGGCGCGATCAAGGCTTTGACCGAGTATGCGACGCTGCGTAAGAACGTGCCGGACGTAGTATCGAGTTCGACCGCCGCCGCGCGCGCAGCTTTGGAGCGGACGCTGAAGAACGCGAGCGGCGCAGCGCTGGATGAGGTCGCATCAAAGAAGCTGCTCAGGGCCTACGGCATTCCGGTATCAAAGGAAGGCATCGCGCGCGATGCCGCCGATGCCGTGACAATCGCGGAAAAGATAGGTTTTCCGGTTGTCGCCAAGGTGGTCAGCGCCGACATCCTGCATAAGTCCGACATCGGCGGCGTGGTGCTGGACCTCAACAGCGCCGCCGACGTGAGAAAAGCATTCAGCGCCATCGTCGCGCGGGTGAAAAGATTGAAGAACAAGCCGAAGCTCGAAGGCATCCTGATCGCGCAGCAGGTCAAGGCCGACCTTGAACTTGTGGTGGGCGCGTCGCTCGACGCCGAGATGGGACCGGTAGTGCTGTTCGGGACCGGCGGCGTCGATGTCGAACTCATGCGGGACATCGCTTTGGCCGGCGCGCCGCTCGACGCGGCCGAAGCCAGGGAATTGATCGGCCGCACCAAGGCCGGCGTCAAGCTGAAGGGTTATCGCAGCAAGCCCGCGCTGCACGAGGTTTCGGTCGTGAAAGCGCTGGTCGGCCTGTCCAATCTGATGGCCGACGCCGGTACCCGCATCGCTTCAATCGATGTCAATCCGTTTCTGATCAATACCAGGACCGGCGTCGCCGTCGACGGGCTGATCGTTCTCAACAACGCCGCCGCCCACAGCGCCGCCGGTCATTGAGGGTGCAGATCGGAATGATTTTTCCGGGTCAAGAGGTGATTAGAAAATGACACTGTCCGCCATTGTGTCGTAGCATCCGAAAATGCCTGCCGAGCGTCCCAAGGACGCCGGCGTATGTGATCGGGAGCACCAATGGACATGACGCGTTTGGAAATCAACCGCCGTACCGCGCTGCTGACGTCGGCCGCAATCGCCGTCAACGTGCTCGATCCGCTGCGGGCGTTCGCGCAGGAAATACCGCGCAAAGGCGGCGTGTTCAATGTCCATTATGGCGCAGAGCAGCGCCAGCTTAATCCCAGCATCCAGGCCTCGACCGGAGTCTACATCATCGGCGGAAAGATTCAGGAAAACCTGATCGACCTCGACGCCGGCGGGCAGCCGGTCGGCGTACTTGCTGAAAGCTGGGAAGCTTCACCCGACGGCAAGACCGTCACCTTCAAGCTGCGCAAAGGCGTCACATGGCACGACGGCAAGCCCTTCACGTCGGCAGACGTCGAATTCACCGCCATGCAGATGTGGAAGAAGATCCTCAACTACGGGTCGACGCTGCAGCTGTTTCTTGACGCGGTGAAAACGCCCGATGCACAGACGGCGGTGTTCCGTTACGAGCGGCCGATGCCGCTCAACCTGCTGCTGCGCGCATTGCCGGACCTCGGTTACATCTCGGCCAAGCACCTGTATGAATCCGGCGATATCAGGCAGAACCCGACCAACCTCTCTCCGGTCGGCACCGGCCCGTTCAAATTCGTCAAATACGAGCGCGGACAATATGTCATCGCCGACCGCAATCCCGACTACTGGCGGCCGAACGCACCCTATCTCGACCGCATCGTCTGGCGCGTGATCACCGATCGCGCCGCGGCTGCCGCGCAGATGGAAGCCGGCGATCTGCATTACAGCCCGTTCTCGGGGCTGACGATCTCCGACATGGCGCGGCTCGGCAAGGACAAACGCTTCATCGTCTCGACCAAGGGCAACGAAGGCAACGCCCGCACCAACACTATCGAGTTCAATTTCCGCCGCAAGGAGCTGTCCGATATCCGGGTTCGCCGCGCCATTGCGCATGCCATCAACGTGCCGTTCTTCATCGACAATTTTCTTGGCGATTTTGCCAAGCTCGGGACAGGCCCGATCCCGTCCACCTCGACAGATTTCTTTCCGGGTCCGAACACGCCGCAATATCCTTACGACAAGGCAAAGGCGATCGCACTGCTCGATGAGGCCGGCTTCAAGGCGGGCGCGGGCGGCAACCGCTTCGCGTTGCGCTTGTTGCCGGCCCCCTGGGGCGAGGATATCTCGCTGTGGGCGACCTTCATTCAGCAATCGTTGTCGGAAGTCGGCATCCAGGTCGAGAACATCCGTAACGACGGTGGCGGGTTTCTCAAGCAGGTCTATGACGATCACGCCTTCGATCTCGCCACCGGCTGGCATCAGTATCGCAACGATCCGGCGGTTTCGACCACGGTATGGTATCGTTCGGGGCAGCCCAAAGGCGCGCCCTGGACCAATCAGTGGGGATGGCAAGATCCTGCGATCGATAAGGTGATCGACGATGCGGCAACCGAAATCGATCCGGTCAAGCGCAAGGCGCTTTACGCCGATTTCGTCAAGGACGCCAACACCGACTTGCCGGTCTGGATGCCGATCGAGCAGATATTCGTGACTGTGATCAATGCCAAGGCGCGCAATCACTCCAATACACCGCGCTGGGGATCGACCAGCTGGCACGATCTTTGGCTGGCCGCCTGAGGCGATCTCCGACAAGATGACCCGATGCGCATCTTGAGCCTTGCAGGGCGGCGGCTCGCCGCCTCGATTCCGACGTTGATCCTGATCCTGATCGGCGTGTTTCTGCTGTTGCAGTTCGCGCCGGGCGATACGGTCGACGCCATGATGGCGCAGATGGGGGGCGGCGACGCCGCCACCGCGCGGGAGCTGCGCCGGTTTTACGGCCTCGATCTGTCGATTCCCGTGCAACTCGGCAATTATCTGTGGCGGCTCATCCGTCTTGATCTCGGATTTTCCTCGATCTACGGCAAGCCTGTGGCGACCGTCATTCTAGAGCGGCTGCCGCCGACCATTCTGCTGATGACAGCGTCGTTGTCGTTCGCATTCTTCTTCGGTCTCGTGCTCGGCGTCATTGCCGCCCGCGGTGTCAACAAATGGCCGGATACGCTGATCTCGACGGTGGGGTTGGTGTTCTACGCAACGCCATCGTTCTGGTTCGGGCTGATGGCGATCGTCGTGTTCTCCATCTATCTGCAATGGTTGCCGGCCGGCGGTTTTGAGGACATCGGTCAGGTCCAGTTCGGAATCCGGCGCACCTTCGATATCGCGCGCCACTTGATCCTGCCGACCCTGACGCTCGGGCTGATCTTCCTCGCCATCTATTTGCGCATCATGCGCGCATCGATGCTCGAGGTGCTTAATCTCGATTTTGTCCGGACCGCGCGCGCCAAGGGGCTTGACGAAACCCGCGTGGTGATCCGCCACGTGCTGCGCAACGCGCTGCTGCCGATGGTGACCCTGATCGGACTTCAGGCCGGCACCATGCTGGGCGGTTCGGTCGTGGTGGAAAGCGTATTCTCGCTGCCCGGCCTCGGGCGGCTCGCCTATGAGTCTGTGGTGCAGCGCGACCTTAACACGCTGCTTGGCATCGTCTTCGTCTCGGCGCTGCTTGTCATTGTCGTCAATTTCTTCGTCGACATCATCTATGCGCGGCTGGATCCGCGCATCACCGCCGAGGCGTGAGACATGGGCGCCGCGAAACGCTATTTTCGCAGTCCAGCCGCCGTCATCGGCTTGCTGTTGCTGTTCGTCGTGATCGCCATAGCGATCAGCGCCGGCTGGTTCTATCCGCGCGATCCCCTGGCGCTCGCCGGTCGGCCGTTGATCTGGCCATTCTCGAATCCGCGCTTCCTGCTGGGCACCGATAATTCCGGCCGCGATATCGCCGCGCAGATCTTCCACGGCGCGCGCATTTCACTGTTGATCGGCGGCGTCGCGACCGTTATCGCCATTGCCATCGGAATCCTGATTGGCGCCTTTGCGGGCTATTATGGCGGCTGGGTCGACAACGTGCTGATGCGCATTACCGAAGCGTTTCAGACATTGCCGAACTTCGTTCTGCTGCTGGTGCTGGTCGCGGTGTTCGGCTCGACGCTGGCGACCGTCACCGTCGCGGTCGGGGTGGTGTCATGGCCGGCGCCGGCGCGGCTGACGCGGGCGGAATTCCTGTCGCTGCGGAACCGGGAGTTCGTGCAGGCGGGAAGAACGCTGGGCATGAAGGACGTGCGGTTGATCCTCGGCGAAATCCTTCCCAACGCGCTGCCGCCGGTGATCGTCTACGCCAGCGTGGTGATGGCGGTCGCGATCCTGCTCGAAAGCGCGCTGGCGTTCCTGCGGCTGTCCGATCCGAACGTCGCCTCCTGGGGCAACCTGATCGGCTTGGGACGCGACGTGCTGCGGGTGCAGTGGTATGTCTCCGCCATTCCCGGAATCGCCATCCTGATCACGGTGCTGGCCGTCTCGCTGGTGGGACAGGGACTGAACGACGCGCTCAATCCGAGGCTGAAGGGGCGATGAGCGAACCAGGCGCCATCCTGACGCTCGACCGGCTCAGCGTGCGATTGCCGGCCGGCGCGGACCGGTCTCATGCCCTGTCCGACGTTTCGCTCTCGATCGCCGCCGATGAAATCCTCTGCTTGGTCGGCGAGTCCGGTTCCGGCAAGTCGGTCCTGGCCAATGCGGTCATGCGGCTGTTGCCGGGCGAGGTTGCAATCGATGGCGGCCGGGTAATGTTCGAAGGCCGTGATCTGGCGGCGACGACCGTGGCGGAGATGCGGAACGTGCGCGGCGCCGGCATCGCCATGATATTCCAGGAGCCGATGACTGCGCTCAATCCGCTGCGTACCATCGGCGACCAGATCGGCGAGATGTTTTCGATCCACACCGATCTATCCGGTGCGGCGATCCGCGCCAGAGTGCTGGCGCTGCTGGCCGACGTGCGCATTCCCGATCCGAAGGTTGCCGCCCGCGCCTATCCGCACGAACTCTCCGGCGGTCAGCGCCAGCGCGCCATGATTGCGATGGCGCTGGCGCTGGATCCTCGCGTTTTGATCGCGGATGAACCGACGACCGCGCTCGACGTCACCACGCAGGCGCAAATCCTGGCGCTGATCCGCGACCTGCAGAAACGCAAGAAGACCGCGGTCCTGTTCATCACCCACGATTTCGGCGTGGTCGCGGAGATTGCCGACCGTGTCGCGGTGATGCAACATGGATTGGTGGTGGAACAGGGCGACGCATGGTCGATCCTGAACGCCCCGCAGCATTCCTACACCCAACAATTGATCGCGGCCGTGCCGCCGCTCACCGCGCCGCCGCCGCGCAAGCTTTCCGACGAGATCATCCTGAACATTGACAACGTCTCGAAGACCTATCGCAGCGGCGGATTTCTCGGACGAGGTGTGCGCGTCACGGCGGCGGTCAAGAGCGTATCGCTGAAACTGCCGCGCGGCGCGACGCTCGGCATCGTCGGCGAATCCGGTTCGGGAAAATCCACGCTCGCCCGCTGCATCGTCCGGTTGATCGACCCCGATACGGGGTCGATCGTGCTCGAAGGCAAGGACTGGGCAAAGATGACCCGGGAGAACGTTCGCCGTGAAACCCGCCATATCCAGATGGTGTTTCAGGATCCGTTCGCGTCGCTCAATCCGCGCCGCAAGGCGGCCGAACTGGTCGCCCAGGGTCCGATCGTGCACGGCACGCCCAGAGCGAAGGCGATGTCAGACGCAAAAGAGTTGTTTGCGCTGGTCGGGCTCGATCCGTCGGCCAGCGATCGCTTTCCGCATGAATTCTCCGGCGGCCAGCGACAGCGCATCGGCCTCGCCCGCGCCCTCGCGCTGCGGCCCGACGTGCTGGTCGCCGACGAAGCCGTTTCCGCCCTGGACGTGTCTGTACAGGCGCAGGTGCTGAAGCTGCTCGCCGAATTGCGTCGGCGCCTCGGTCTTTCCATTGTCTTCATCACCCACGATCTCAGGGTAGCGGCGCAGATCTGCGATCTGGTTGCGGTGATGAAAGACGGGGTGGTGGTGGAGCAGGGACTCGCCGGCGATGTCTTCGGCCGTCCGCAACATCCCTATACGCAAGCGCTGCTGGACTCGATCCCCGGCGGGGGTTTCGCGAACAAGCGCGGGACAGCACCGCTGATGTAGCTGTCATTGCGAGGAGCGCAGCGACGAAGCAATCAGTTGTTGCTTGTAGTCTCTGGATTGCTTCGCTTCGTTCGCAATGACGGACGGACTTACGCGATTTCTCTGGCGTCGCGCCGGCGGTAGATCATCAGCATCAACGGCGCCAGATGGCGCAGCAGTCCGTGTGCTGCGATCGGCGCCGGCTCGGTGAACGGCAGCGCCAACTCGCTTTCCGGATGACCGCGCACGGCCTTTGACAATTCATCTCCAAGCGCGATCGCGAGCGCGACCGCGCGACCGTTGCAGCCGGTCCAGCCGTAGGCTTCGGGGCCGAGGCGATGAATGCGCGGCAGGAAGTCCGTGGTCATTCCGACGTAGCCATTCCAGACGTGGTCGAAACTGACGTCTCCGATCTGCGGCCATAACCGCTGCAGGCGTTCGGCGACCCTGGCCTTGATCCGCTCCCGCTTGTTGCCCGGACCGATCACGGCTCCCCCGGTGACGAGGCGATTTCGCGCGTCGTAGCGGGGGAAATAAAGCTCGCCATGCGTGTCCGACATCGCCTGCCGGGCGGGAATGATGGTTTTCCTAATGTTTTCGGACAACGGCTGCGTCGCCATTTGCCAAGACAGCACCGGCATAACCTCGCGGGCGATGTCAGGCGCCAGCGAGTTCGAAAATTCGCCGGTATAGGCGTTGGTGGCCACGATCAAGGCCCGGCCGCCGATCTGTCCCTGCGCCGTCTTGACCACCCATCGGCCATTGTGGCGGGCGAAGCTGATGGCGGGCGAGCGCGCGTAAATGCGGCCGCCGCGTTCCAGTACGGCGCGGGCAAGCCCGCGAGACAGTGCCAGCGGATTGATATGGCCGCCGGTGCTGTTCCAGAACCCGCCGAACCATGCATCCGACCCCAGCATCCGGCGGGTCTGCTCGCGCGACAATAATTCGACCGGCGCGCCGAATTTCGACCATTGCCGAACCCGGCGTTCGGCGATCTTGATCCGCCCTGGCGAATGCACCGGCTGCACCCATCCCGACTGCTCCTGCTCGGCCTGGATGTGATAGCGCCGCGCGATGTCGAACAGCACCGATGCGCTGTCGCGCAGCAGCGCGACGAACCGCTCGCCGGCAGCACCGTGTTTGGCGACGATGTCGTCCGGATCGCATCGCGACAATGTGGGGATGACCTGGCCGTTATTGCTTCCCGATGCGCCCCATCCCGGCTCCATCGCTTCGACGATGGCGACATCCACCCCCGCTTCGCGCAGGTGGAGAGCACTCGAGAGGCCGGTAAAGCCGGCGCCGATCACGACGACATCGGCTTCGACATCGCCGGAGAGCTCCGGAAGATCGGGCCCCGGGGGCGTTACCGCAGCCCACAGCGAATCCGGCCAAGGGACGTTCCAAGGGACATTCCAAAGCCCGTTTGCTGAATCCATCGTTGGAATTCCCGGATTGCCGGCTGACTTGCAGGCGCTGGATCGATCTGGTTAGCTTCATACGCCAGTTCATGCCGGAGCAACAGAAGAGTGACACTCAAAAATATCATCGGAATCGACCACGCCGTCGTCGTGGTCGGGGACCTCGATAAAGCTGCCGAAAACTGGAAACGGCTTGGTTTCACCGTGTCGCCGCGCGGCACGCACAGCGTCAAGATGGGATCGGGCAACTACACCATCATGCTCTATCCCGACTACATCGAATTGCTCGGCGTGCTCATCGAAACAGACCATAATATGCCGACCCGCAGGTTTCTTGCGCAGCGCGGCGAAGGCATCGAGCGGATCGCATTCACCGCGGTCGACGCTGCCGCCGGCGCTGAGGAAATTCGCTCCCGCGGTTACCAGCCGATCGGTCCGATCGATTTCGAGCGCCCGGTAACGATGCCGGACGGCAGCCTGTCGGCGGCCAAATTCAGAATATTCCAATGGCCGATCGCCGAGGCCCCCGGCGGACTTCGCATTTTCGCTTGCCAGCACAAGACGCGGGAAACCGTCTGGATTCCGGAACTCATCAGGCACGCCAACGGCGCCAAACGCCTCAAGCAGGCGCTGGTCGTTTCACCGGAAGCGGCAAAGGACGCTGCGCATATGGCGCGCATGATCAATCGCGACGTTCGCACTGAGCCGGATGGCGCAGTCGCGGTGCCGTCGGGTTCGGACCGCGCCGATTTCATATTCCTCTCAAAAGATCAATTGGGCCGACGCTATCCCGACGTCTCGCTGGCGGGACTCCCGGAGCGCGGCGGCGCCGGACTGGTGCTTGCAACCAGTGACCTTGCATCCACGGAGAGGGCGGTCGAAAGCGCCGGCGTTCGCAGCGCCGGCGCCGTGTGCGTCGCGCCATCCGCTGCCAACGGCACGTTGCTGGCCTTCGTCACCGACTGAGAACGCGCGAACGCGGCATTTCGCCGAGATCCCAGAACAACCCGGCCATGATGCCGAGCGCTTCCTCGGTAACCGACAGAAGAATATGCTCGTCGGGTGCGTGCTGGGAGCAGCCCGGATAGGAGTGCGGCACCCAGATCGTGGGCAGGCCGAGCGTATCCGAAAACACGTCGTTAGGCAGCGAGCCGCCGAAATTCGGCAGCACGGCCGGCTGTTTACCGGTCGTGCTCCGGATCGAATTGACCGCCCAGTCGACCCAGGGGCTGGCGAAATCCGTCCGTGACGCCGCGAAGCTTTGGGCCGCACTCACGGCTACGACGGAAAAGCCGCGCCGTTCGAAATGCCGGCGAATGGCTGGCAGCACCTGATCGGTCCCGGTGCCGACCACGAAGCGGAGTTGCAGGACAGCCTGCGCCTGTCCCGGAATGGCATTTGCCGGACTCTTGATGTTGCCGGACGACATCGCCAGCACCTCCAGCGTATTCGCCGCATACAACCGTTCCGCGGCTGATAACCCTTCTTCGCCCCAGTCGGAAGACACATCCGGTTCGCCGGGCACCGGCTCGATCTTCACATCGGCAAGCAGTACGCGGATTTGATTGGAAATCCGCGGCGGCTTCAGGTCGTCCAGCAGCAGACGCCCCTTTCCATCAACAAGCGACGCAATCGCGGCGCTCAGAATAGTGGCGGCGTTGGCGAGAATTCCGCCCCAATTGCCGGAATGGTGCGAACCGTCGCGCAGATCGACATCGAGATGAATTCGCAGCCCTCCACGGCAGCCGAGAAATATCGTGGGACGATCCGCCGACAGCCGCGGTCCGTCGGAGGCCAGAAATAGATCGGCAGCCAGTTCGTCGCGCCGCGATTCGCAGACTTGCCGCAAGTCCGGAGAACCGATCTCCTCACCCATCTCGACGATGAATTTTGCATTGAAGCCGAGCCGACCGCCCCGAACTTCGCGAACCGCGCGCAGGGCCGACAGATTGATGCTATGCTGCCCCTTATTATCCGCAGTACCGCGCCCATAAATTCTGTTCCCGACCTTGGTTGCCCGCCACGGATCGAGGCTGTCGCGCCACTCGCTTTCCATGCCGTCGACGACATCGCCGTGCCCATACATGAGAACGGTCGGCGCGGACGGATGTTCGCGGTACTCGGCCAGAAGATACGGGCTTTTGCCGCTCGGCGATTCGATCAATCTGGCGGAAAAGCCAAGCTCCGAAAATGCCTGCTGCAGTTCATGCTCCAGATAGGCGCGCATCGCGTCGGCTCGATCCGGATTCTGGCTTTCGGTCCTGTAGGCAATCCTGCGGTCGAGCTCGGCAAGGAATCCGCCGGAGTGAAAGTACTGGCCTGCACGATCAATAGCTTCATCCCTGCTCATGATGGTCGATCCCTAGAATGCGCGGGTGCCGTCACCGCAGCGCGGCGGCGATATTGCCGCCATCGACGGTGGTCACGTCGGCGGTGGTCTTGAGCGCGAGCGCCTGGGCCAGGAATGCCTGCGCTACATCCTCGGCCGCCACTTCCCGGCCAAGGAGATTGCCCCGCATGTAATCCTGTTCGCTGACGCCGCGCGCGCTTGAGCGTGAGGCGATCATCTGCTCGGTAAGCAGTCCGGAACGGATCCGGTCGGCATTGACGGCATTGGCGCGAATACCTTCGCTGCCGTAATCGACTGCATATTGCCGCACCAGAAACAGCGTCGCCGCCTTCGGCAGGCCGTAAGGGCCGAAACCGGGTCCGGGATTGACGGCCTGTTTGGAAACATTGAACAGCAGGCAGCCGCCGGTGCCCTGTGCCCGCATGATCCCAACTGCGGCCTGCGCCACGCGCTGGTGGCCGTAAAAATTGAGTTCGAAGCTTTGCCGCAGCACCGCCTCGTCGACTTCGCCGATCCGGCCTTGCCAGGCAGCGCCGGCATTCGACACGGTGATGTCGACCCCGCCGAATGCGGATGCCACCTGTGCGAAGGCATCCCGCACCGACGCTGCGTCGGTGACGTCGCACCGCAGCCCGAGGGCCGCGCCGCCGATCGCCCTGGCTTTGGCTTGCGCCGCCGCCTCGTCGATATCCAGAAGCGCCACTTCCGCACCTGCCGCCGCAAACGCCTTGGCGGTGGCAAACCCGATTGCCCCGGCCGCGCCGGTAATGACGGCCACCTGTCCCGCAAGGGGCGGCTCCTTGGCGCTGCTCAGCTTTGCCTGCTCGAGCGACCAGTATTCGACGTCGAACAGATCGGACTCCGGCAGCGGGTCGAAGCGGCCGACCGCCTCGGCATCGGTAATGGTGGCAACGCCGGCCTCGGCAAGATCGGCGGCGATCTTTGCCTCCTTTTTGCTGCGGCCGAGGCCGAACAGGCCGACAGCGGGGACCAGTACAACTCTCGGCATCGGGTCGAGCATGGTCTTGATCCCGCCGACCCGCGCGTTGTTGCGGGTGAAGTAATCCCGGTAGCGCTCGGCATAGGACGCAACGGCGGTGCGGACCGACGCGCCGAAATCGGTGAGCGCGCCATCATCCGGCGCCGCGACCGCAAGCGGCAGATTCTTGATGCGGATGTTGTGGTCCGGCGTCACCACCCCAGCCTGGCCGTAGCGTGCGACTTCGGCGCCGTTGACGAAGCTCATCACCGCGTCGGACCCGCGGAATTCGAGGACGAAGCGCTTCCAGGCTCCGTCGATGCTGCCCGGCAGGCTGCAGGCGCCGCGGACGATGGGCGCCACCTCCGCTACCCGCGCCGGGCGGGCCGGCAGCCGTGTGCCGGCGAAGGCCGGCCTGCGATTCTTCGTCAGCCGCTGCTCGGCCGACGTCACCAGCGCGATCATGCGCTCGTAGGATTCCCGCGCATCGGCGCCGAAGCTGAAAATGCCGTGCTTGACGAGGATCAGGCCTTCGACGGAAGGATTCGCATCGAACACGTCAGCCGCAGCTTTCGCCAGACCAAAACCCGGCATCAGATACGGCACATAACCGACGCGCGTGCCATAGACCTCGCGGCACAGCGCTTCGCCGTCGGGCTGGTCGGTGAGCGCGAGCACCGCCGTCGAATGGGTGTGATCGATGTACTTGTGCGGAATGAACGCATGCAGCAGCGTCTCGACCGAAGGATTCGGAGCCGTCGGGTCGATCAGGTTGGCGCGTTGCAGGCGTACCATCTCCTCATCGGACAGCGCCTCACGCGCGCGAAGTTTTATGAGCGGCGCGAGCCGGACCGCCGGCAGGCCCGCAGGCTCGATCGAGCCCATATCCCAGCCGGAGCCTTTGACGCACAGAACGTCGACGGCGTCGCCATTGAGGTCGGCGGCGCGCGTCTTCACCGAGGTATTGCCGCCGCCATGCAGCACCAGGCGCGGATCCCGGCCGAGCAGACGCGTGGTATATACCCGGAGCGCGACATCGCGGCCGAGGTTTTCATAGGCTGCGACCGCCGCATCGGCGTCGCTATCGTTCCAGCCGCTCTGCATGCGCTTGTCTTAACCTCATTCGGCGGCAGCGGTCACGCGCTCGGGAAATGCCGCCAGCAGCGCGGCGCGATCGGCCTCGAGTACGCCGCGCTCGGTAATCAATCCGGTCACCAGCCGCGCCGGTGTGACATCGAATCCGTAATTGGCGACCGGTGAGCCGTCAGGAAGAATGCGCACGGTTTCCATCCGCCCGTCGGCGGTCCGCCCCGTCATAGTCGTAACCTCTTCCGCAGCACGCTGCTCAATCGGGATCTGGCGCACGCCGTCATCGATACTGAAGTCGATGGTGGGCGACGGCAGCGCGACATAGAACGGCACGCCGTTATCGTGCGCGGCAAGGGCCTTGAGATAGGTGCCGATCTTGTTGCAGACGTCACCGTTCGCGCTCACCCGGTCGGTGCCGACGATCACAAGATCGACCATCGCATGCTGCATCAGGTGACCGCCGGTGTTATCCGGAATAACGGTGTGCGGCACGCCGTGATGGCCGAGCTCCCAGGCAGTGAGCGAAGCACCCTGGTTGCGCGGCCGCGTCTCATCGACCCACACGTGGACGGCAAGGCCTTGATCATGCGCCAGGTAGATTGGCGCGGTGGCCGTGCCCCAATCGACGGTTGCAAGCCAGCCGGCATTGCAATGGGTCAGCACGTTGACGCGCTCATTCGGCTTCTTCATCGCGGCGATTGCTTCGATCAAGGCAAGACCATGCTGGCCGATGCCCTTGTTGATGGCGATGTCCTGCTCGGCAATCCGCGCGGCGCGAGCATAGGCCGCCTCAGCCCGCTTCGAGGGGGGCAGTGGCCGCAACACGGATCGCATTTCGTCGAGCGCCCATGCCAGGTTGATCGCCGTCGGTCGCGTCGCGATCAGCGTCTTGCAGGCGGAAACGAGCGCCGCATCCGAACCGTCAGCGCGCATCGCCAGCGCCACCCCATAGGCGGCGGTGGCGCCGATCAGCGGTGCGCCGCGCACCAGCATCGACCGGATCGCGTCAGCGGCGGCATCACACGTGGTCAAGCGCGCGGCGACAAAATCATGCGGCAGCCGCCTCTGGTCTATCGCGCCGACCGACCAGCCGTCCGGCTCGAGCCAGATGCTGCGGATATGTTTGCCTCTGACCTTCATCGCGTCCCTATCGTCTGGATCAACCTCACGCCCGCAGGATCCGCCCCGCCACCGCATCGAGCTTCTTCAGCAGCTCAGGATCGCGCGCTTCCGGTGCGGTGATCAAGGCGGTGTCAAGCGCGCGGTCAGAGCCAATCGGGCATGGCTCATGTTCCCGCGGAAAATCCCTTGCAAGCCGCGCGACCAGTCCTTTCGCCTTGTCCGCATTCGAAGTCAGCACCTGGATGATGTCCTGCACCGTCACCGCGTCGTGGTCGGGATGCCAGCAATCGAAATCAGTCACCATGGCGACCGTCGCGTAACAGATCTCCGCCTCGCGGGCGAGTTTTGCTTCGGGCATATTGGTCATCCCGATCACCGAATAGTCAAGGTTCTTGTAAGTCACGCTTTCAGCGTAGCTCGAGAATTGCGGACCCTCCATGCAGATATAGGTGCCGCCGCGCGCGATCGCGATACCCTCGGCCTCGGCCGCCGCCGCAAGACGGAAGCGCAGCCGCGGCGATACCGGGTGCGCCATCGATACATGCGCAACGCAACCTTTGCCGAAGAACGAACTCTCGCGTTTGTAGGTACGGTCGACGAACTGATCGACCAGCACGAAGGTGCCGGGCGGCAGTTCCTCTTTGAACGATCCGCAGGCCGACAATGAGACGAGATCGGTTACGCCGGCACGTTTCAGCACGTCGATGTTGGCGCGGTAATTGATGTCCGATGGCGACAGCCGGTGGCCCTTGTCGTGGCGAGGCATAAACACCACGGTTCGGCCGGCGATGCTGCCATGCCGCACCGGCGCCGACGGCTCGCCCCACGGGCTGCGAATTGTCTCCTCGCGGACGTTCTCCAGCCCCGGCAGGTCGTAGATGCCAGACCCGCCAATAATGCCAACAACCGCTTTGGTCATGATTTTCCTTTCGCCTGTCCGGTATCCCGATTCAGCACGCCGGTGAAGCATCCACAACGTATTTCAGTTTCGCCGCGGCTGGTGGCACCATCGACCCTTTGCCGTGTCCAACGCACCAACTTCTCGAATATCCCCGCCCTTGCAAGAGGCTTCCGTTTGGTCCTACATTTATGATCAATGGCAAGCGAACGCCCGCGAACAATCAAGTGCGGCGCGAGAAAAGCGCGCTCCGGAGGAAGCATCATGAAGACCGTGCCGGTCAGCCGCCGCGTGTTGCTGAAATCCTCGAAGGCAATGGCTGCATGGCTTGCTTTTTCGCCCACATTGATCGGGCGCGCGCAAGCTGCCACGACGAAGCTGAAATGTTCATCGTCGCTTCCCAACGATCCCAAATATGCCAACGGCCGCGTTTATTACGACAACCTGGTCAAGAACCTGAAGGCCAACGGACTTGGCGAGCAGATCGAAGTCACCTTTTTTCCCGACAACCAGCTCGGCCAGGAGATCGACGTCATCAATTCGGTGAAGCTCGGCGTGATCGACCTGATGGTGTCGGGTTCGTCGATTTCGGCCAACCTCGTTCCCCTGGTCGGGACCTTCGACCTTGGCTACTTGTTCTCCAGCTATCAACAACAGACCAAAGCATTCGACGCCGGCGCCTCGAGACCGATCGAGGAGGCGCTGCTGAAAGGCGCCAATATCCGGATCATCTCGTGGGCGTATAATTTCGGCGCCCGCAGCGTGCTCGCAAAGCGGCCGGTGAAGACGCCGGAAGACCTCGCCGGCCTCAAGATCAGAACCCTGCCCAATCCCATTATCACCGAATGCCTTCGGCTGATGGGCGCCGCCGCGACGCCGCTGGCGTTCGGTGAAATCTATACGGCGTTGCAGGCCGGCGTGCTCGACGGGCTCGAACACGACCCGCCGACCATCCTCGCCAGCAAGTTCTATGAAACCTCGAAGCACTACGCGCTGACGCAGCATATCTTCTCACCGCTGGCGACCTATTTCAGCGATGCGACGTTCAAGCGCATGGATCCGACATTGCGCGAGGGATTCCTCGATGCCGCAGGCAAAGCGGGTGCGGATACGCGCGCCCACGGCCTTGCGATCGAGAAAGAAGCGCTTGCGCTTCTTGTTGACAAGGGCGTGACCGTCGTCGAATGCGACAAGGAAGCTTTCCGCAAGCGCGTTCTTCCGCAAACCGACAATTTCATAAAGGCTCGACCGGAGGCAAAACCCGTCGTGGACATGATCCGCGCGACATTGGCTTGACAGTCTGACCCAGAATGCATCCGGTTGGAATTGAACTCGTCATGCCCGGGCTTGTCCCGGGCATCCACGTCTTGTTTCCTTATGGGACCGGCAGACGTGGATGGCCGGGACAAGCCCGGCCATGACGGAGAATAAAACGAGCCCCGGCCATCGGATCATAATCCCGCTGCTGGCACTCAGCGACGGGGTGGCGGCGATTCTTCTTGCCGCCGACCTGGTGGTTGTCTGCGGTTCGGTGCTGCTGCGGTTCCTGTTCAATGCTCCCGTCGAATGGGCCGACGATGTCGCGCGCGGTCTGATGGTCGGATCGAGTTTCTTCGGCGCCGCCAGCGCGCTTGCCCGCAGCGAAAACCTCGGCGTGGCCTTTTTTATCGACATGCTCCCGGTGGCCGCGCGCCGCGTTGTCGATTCGGTGGGGGCACTGCTGGTGACCGTGATCTCGGGGTATGTGGCGTTCAACGCCATCAAGCTCGGCTGGCTGACCACCGGGCAGACTTCCGGCTCCGGCCTGCCTCTGGAACTGACGTTTTATCCGATGGGTGTTGGCGCGCTGGTCATGACGATTTTCGCGGTCGATCTTTTTTGCCGGCGTGCCCGCCGCGACATGATCGCCGGAATGGTCGCGACTGGCCTGATCGCCGCACTTTATCTGGCGTGGGATTTCGCGGCTCCGGGTTCGGTGCCGGCGTCGGGAACGCTGATGCTGGCCGGCTTTTTCGTCACGCTGTTCGGCGGGCTGCCGATCGGCTTTGCGCTCGCGCTGGCCGCACTGACATTCATCTGGATCGAAGGCACGCTGCCGGGCGTCATCTTCGCACAGCAGATGGCGCGCGGCATCGACAATTTCGTCCTGCTCGCGATTCCCTTCTTCATTCTCGTCGGCTATCTCATGGAAGCCAATGGCATGTCGGTTCGCCTCATCGAACTGCTGCAGCGCGCGGTGGGAACGCTGCGCGGCGGCCTCAACGTGGTCATGGTAACGTCGATGGTGCTGTTCTCCGGCATCTCCGGCTCCAAGATGGCCGACGTTGCCGCCGTTGGATCGGTGTTGATTCCCGCGGCCCGCCGCTCCAGACAGAATCCGGGCAGCGCGGTCGCCCTGCTGGCCGCCTCGGCGGTCATGGCGGAAACCATTCCTCCCTGCATCAATCTAATCATCCTCGGCTTTGTCGCGAACCTGTCGATCGGCGGCCTGTTCGTCGCAGGGCTCCTACCGGCAGGATTGATGGCACTGGCCCTCATCGCGGTATCGATCATCTTCGGAAAGCGTCCGGCGCCTGCCGACGAAATCGAGCCGCGAATTCCGATGTCGGGGCTTTGGAGTGGCGCGATCGCGTCGTTCGGATTGATTTTCATGATTTTTGCTGGTTTCAAAAGCGGATTTGCGACCGCCACTGAAATTTCGGCGTTCGCCGCAGTCTATGCCATCGTGATCGGCAGCCTGGTGTTCGGCGAACTCGGCTTGGCGACTGCGGCGTACAGCTTCGTGCAGGCGGCGACGCGCTCCGGGCTGGTGTTGTTCATCGTCGCGGCGGCACAGTCGCTCGCATTCATCCTCACATTGCAGCAAGTGCCGCATGCCGTCGGCGACATGATGCTGGCGCTGTCCGGCACACATGGCAGATGGTTGTTCATGCTGGCGTCGATCGCCGTGCTGATCGTGATGGGCTCGGTGCTGGAAGGTGCCGCGGCGCTAATCATCTTCGGACCGCTCCTCCTGCCGGTCGCGGTCAAGCTCGGCATCGATCCGCTGCATTTCGGCGTGGTGCTGGTGATTGCGATGGGGCTCGGCCTGTTTGCACCGCCGCTTGGCCTCGGCCTCTACGGAGCCTGCTTGATCGGCAACGTTCCGATCGAACAGACCGTCAAGCCGATCATGGGCTATCTCGGATTGCTGTTATTGTGTCTGCTGGTGATTGCCTTCGTTCCCGCCATCAGCACGGCCTTGCCGCGCGCTTTCGGTTATTAAATCCCGCTCCAGGGGAGGCCGGCATGACGTTGAAGGTTCTGCTGACCCACACGCCGCAGGCGCGCCTCCAGTATTACGGCGAGCGCAGCCTGAACGGCCTGCACGCAGTGGCGCAGATAACTTTGCACGAAGCTGACGAAGCGCTGAATGCAGCCGGCCTGATCTGCGCTGCGCGCGATGTCGATGTCATTCTAGCCGACCGCTTGACGGAAGGACCGGGCGAAATTTTTTCGCAGCTTCCAAAGCTGCGCGCATTCGTGCGCTGCGCGGTCGATATCCGCAACATCGACGTCGGCGCGGCCTCCGCTGCGGGCGTGCTGGTCACGCGCGCCGGGCCCGGTTTTGTTCACTCCGTCGCCGAACTGGCGATCGGCTACCTCGTGGACCTGGCGCGCGGGATATCCCGGGCAACGGCCGATTACCATGCCGGGCGGCAGCCGGAAATCATGATGGGGCGGCAGTTGGCGGGCAGCAGCCTTGGTATCATCGGTTACGGCAGCATCGGCCAGACACTTGCCCCGATCGGTCTTGCGCTGGGCATGGAGGTCCTGGTGGCCGATCCATTCGCAATTGTGAACGATATGAGGATAACGCATATGCCGCTTGAAGATCTTCTTGAGCGTTCCGACTACGTCGTCTGCCTGGCGGTAGCCAACGAACAGACGGAGAATCTGATCGGACAGGCCGCGCTGGCGCGCATGCGGCCTCACGCGTTTTTTATCAATCTGTCCCGCGGCAATCTGGTCGACGAAGCCGCATTGACCGCCGCATTGCGCGAGAAACGCATTGCCGGGGCGGCACTAGATGTCGGCCGCGCGCGCGACCAGATGCCGACGCCGGAATTGGCGAGGCTCCCAAACGTTATCGCGACACCGCACATCGGCGGGCTCACTCCGCCGGCGATCGAGAGTCAGTCGCTGGAAACCGTTCATCAGATTACAGCGATTACCCGCGGCGGTATCCCGCCGGGCGCCGTCAACGCCGATCATTGGACGCGCCGTCCCTGAGCGGCTTCGAAGCAGGCAAACTCACACCGAGTAAAGCCGTGCGGCGGTCTCATAAAGGATCGCGGCCTGTTCTGCTTCGCCGAGGTGGCAATTGGCAGTAGCGCCTCCGGCGGGTATTTGCTCTAACCGATTTGGGATCGAACGTTGAGCGGCCCGAATCAGGAAAATACCTGTCATGATCGGTGGCTGACTTCCTATTGAGATTGACCGAAGCCGCATGTCTGTTTCCGCTACTGCCTCAGCTCAGGAACGCGAGCCTCGCGACGCCCTTTCCGTCCTGAATTCCGTGTTCGGCCTCCCCGCCTTTCGCGGTGCCCAGGAACGGATCGTCGGGCACGTCGTGGACGGCGGCAATTGCCTGGTGCTGATGCCCACCGGCGGCGGCAAGTCGCTGTGCTATCAATTGCCGTCGCTCTTGCGCGAAGGCTGCGGCATCGTGGTCTCGCCGCTGATCGCGCTAATGCGCGACCAGGTCGCCGGGCTGCTAGAGGCCGGCGTCAAGGCGGCGGTCCTGAATTCCACGCTGTCTTATGACGAAGCCGCCGCAGTGGAGCGGCGGCTGCTCGCGGGCGACCTCGATCTGCTTTACATTGCGCCTGAACGGCTGCTGACACCACGCTGCCTCGCTTTGCTCGACCGCGCGAAAATCGCGTTGTTTGCGATCGACGAGGCCCACTGCGTATCGCAATGGGGGCATGACTTCCGCCCGGAATACATCGGCCTGTCCATGATCGCCGAGCGCTTTCCCAATGTACCGCGCATCGCGCTTACGGCCACGGCCGACGACGTCACACGAAAGGAAATCATCGATCGGCTCGGGCTTGCCGGCGCGCCGAGCTTCGTCGCGAGTTTCGATCGCCCAAATATCAGATATGAAATCGTCGACAAGCAGAATGCGCCGGCGCAGCTCGAGGCTTTCATTACAGAGCGCCACGCCGGCGATGCCGGCATCGTCTATTGCCTGTCGCGCGCCAAGGTCGAAGATACCGCCGCTGCGCTGACGTGGGCCGGCATGCGCGCGCTGCCCTATCACGCCGGCCTCGATGCCGATCTGCGCGCCCGCAACCAGGACCGTTTCATCAACGAGGACGGAGTCGTGATCGTCGCCACGATCGCGTTCGGCATGGGCATCGACAAACCGGACGTGCGTTTCGTCGCGCATCTCGACTTACCGAAAAGTATCGAGGCCTATTATCAGGAAACCGGGCGCGCGGGGCGCGACGGCAAACCGTCGAGCGCATGGATGGCGTTTGGCCTGTCCGACATTGTCCAGCAGCGCCGTATGATCGACGAGTCCAGCGGCTCCGAAGCGTTCAAGCGGGTGTCGGTCGGCAAGCTTGACGCGCTGGTGAGTCTCGCCGAAACTACCCAGTGCCGCCGCACTCGCCTGCTCGGATATTTCGGCGAAACGCCTGGCGCCGACAAATGCGGCAACTGCGACAACTGCCTATCGCCGCCGGTGGTTCGTGACGGCAAGGTCATCGCGCAAAAGCTGTTGTCATGCGTCTATCGTACCGGGCAGCGCTTCGGAGCCATGCACCTGATCGATGTTCTGGTCGGACGCCTCACAGACCGCGTCAAGCAATTCGGCCATGACAAGCTGACCGTTTTTGGCATCGGCCGCGAACTCAATGAAAAGCAGTGGCGCGCCGCCATACGCCAGTTGCTGGCCATGGGCCATCTTCGGTCCGACAGCGAAGCCTTCGGCGCCCTGAAGCTGACGGAATCGGCGCGCGGCGTGTTGAAGGGCGAGACCGGGGTGATGCTGCGCGAGCAACCCGCCAGTTCCCGTAATCGTGCAAACAGAACCAGATCGAGGCGCGGCGACCTTGTTGCAGGGGCCAACGGCCGGGGCGAAACCAGCAATCTAACTCTGGTCGGCGCACTCAGGGCATGGCGTTCCGAGGTGGCCCGCAAGCGCGGTGTGCCGGCCTATGTCGTGCTGCACGACTCGACGATCGACGGCATCGCGACGCAGCATCCGACGACGCTCCAACAACTCCACGGCATTCCCGGCATTGGCGACAAAAAGCTCGAACATTATGGAGCCGAACTGATTGCGCTGGTGAACGCGGCGGAAGGGTGATCCATCTGCGGCCGATGGAAAGCGCTGCTCGTCCCATCGCCTCGCGGTTTGACATGTTATAACATTTCGATAACGTCCTAACTTAATCGGCAAAAGCCGCAATCCAGGGAGGACGAGGGAAATGAAGTCATTGACGCCCACGCGGCGCACATTCCTGAAGGCAGGCACCGCCGCAACGGCGCTGATAGGTCTGGCGCCGGCCGTGTTTCGCCAAGCGGCGGCGCAGGATGCCGATCTCGCACCGTACAAATCAGCCAAGATCGACTGGCAGCAGGTGGCCGGTGAAACCATCACGGTTGCCGTTATTCCGGCAAGCTATTTCGAAAACCTGATCACGATCGCGCCGCAGTTCAAGGCGCTGACCGGTATCGACGTCCGCTTCGAGAAAATCCCGCCCGCGCAGATCCGGCAGAAGAGCGTCATCGATCTCACCTCGAAGACCGGAACCTATGCGACCCACGCCGCCGACCCGATGTATTATTCGCTTTACGCCGCGAACAGATGGATCGACCCGCTCGACAGCTACCTTGCCGATAAATCCCTGACCGACGCCGACTGGTTGAATTTCGATGACATTATTCCCGCATGGCGCACGGCCGATAGCGTCGATGGCAGGCTTTATGGCGTGCCGTACGACGGCGAGGTTACTATCCAAGTCTACCGCAAGGACTTGTTTGACGCGAAGGGCCTCAAGCCGGCCGATGATCTCGAAACCTTCGTTTCCAATGCCGCCTCGCTGAATACACCGAACGATCGTATCTGGGGCACGGCGTTGCGCGGGGTCGCCGGCGCCGGCCAGAACATGTATATTTATCCCTCCATCTTCCGTGAGTTCGGAGGGGAATGGTTCAAGGGCGGCAAGCTCACGGTGAACGGATCCGAAGCTGAAGCCGCACTTGCCTGGTATGTCGACCTGATGCGCAAATACGCCCCGACGGCGGCGGCAAACTGGAACTGGCCCGACATTGCGGACGCATTCTCGCAAGGAACGGTTGCGTCCTACATCGATGCGCATTCCTCGGCATCAGTCGTCAACAATGCTGAAAAATCAAAGGTGATTGGCAAGATCGCCTATGCGCGTTGGCCCAAAGGCCCGTCCGGCAAGCGCGTGACATCGATCTGGAACTGGGGTTTCCCGATCAACGCCGCGCTTTCCGACAAACGGAAGAAAGCCACTTGGCTATTCATCCAGTGGGCCGCGAGCGCCGAAACCCAGGCGCGTACGGCGCATCGTTTCGCGGGACCTGCGAAACGTTCGGGCGTCAACCGGACTTCGATCTGGCGCGATCCGGAATACGTCAAGCTCATGAACGGCTTTGGCGATAATTTCGTCGAAGCCACAATGCAAACGCTACAAGGCGACACCGATGTCGATTGGCGTCCGCGCGTACCGCAATGGCCCGCGATCGGCGATACCATGGCAACGGCGGTCCAGTCTGCATTGTCCGGTCAAGCCACCGTCAAGGCAGCACTTGACGAAGCTCAACGCCGCGTCGAACCGATGATGCGCAGCTGACTTTGAGGAAGCCTGCGACAACGATGGTCCCTGCCGCCGGCGGCGCGGCCGCCTCGAGCGATCTCGGCCGCGTGCTCGCGCAACGCGAGCGCCGGTTTGCGGCGGCGCTGCTGGCGCCGGCATTCCTTGCGCTGTTGGCAACGACAACCTTCCCCCTGATGTTTCTGCTTTGGACCAGCGCGTTCCGGATGGACCTGGCGATGCCATTTGCGGACGGTTTTGCCGGCTTCGACAATTATCGTACCCTGTTTGTCGACCAGCGTTTCTGGTCGTCGCTGCTGGTCAGCCTGAGTTACACCGGCTCGACTGTCGTGCTGCAGGTCGGGCTTGGGCTGGCGCTGGCCTTGCTGGTGATGGACATGAAGCGCGGCCAAAGCTGGTTTCGCCTCATTGCCATCCTGCCGGTGGTGCTATCGCCCGCCGTTGTCGGAATGATCTGGCGCACCTTCATGCTGGCGCCGGAATTCGGTATCGTCGACTACCTCGCGGTCAACGCCGGCCTCGGCAGCAAGAACTGGCTCGGCGACCCCCTGCTCGCCATGATTTCGGTGATCGTCATCCATACCTGGCAATGGACCCCCTTTGCATTCATGGTGCTGCTGGCAAGCCTCGCGTCTCTGCCGGAAGACATTTATGAAGCGGCGCGGCTGGACCGCGCCAGCGCATGGCAGCGGTTTCGGCGCATCACCCTGCCCCTGCTGCGGCCTGCGATCGTCATGGTGGTAATCATGCGCACCATGGTGGCGCTGACGGCATTCGCTGCGATCTTCACGGTTACCGGCGGCGGGCCGGGCACCGCGACGGAAATTCTCAACCTGTATGCCTACCGGAAATCCTTCACCGAACTATCGATCGGTTATGGTTCTGCGCTTGCGGTCGCCCTTCTCGTTGTGACCATTCTGATCTCGGGCATGCTGTTCGCGTTGCGGAGAGCGAAATGACGGTAAAACATTTTCGCCTGATTGCTGCACTGGTGACCTCGATGGTTTTCCTGCTGGCTTGGTCATTTCCTATCGTCTGGAGCGTATTGAATTCGCTAAAAAGCGACCGCGACGTATTGGCCTATCCGCCAAAGCTCATCTTTTCCCCGACCTTCGACGCCTATCGCGACGTGCTGTTCGGCTCGTCCTCGATCCTGCCGAATCTCGTCAGCAGCTTCATCATCTCGATCGGAACCACGGTTATCACGATGCTGATGGCGGTGCCGGCAGCCTATGCGCTGGCGCGCTTACGTTTTGGAGGTAAGAAATTCGCAGGCTTTTATGTGCTCACTACCCAAATGCTGCCGCCGGTCGGCATCATCATCCCCTACTTCCTGATCCTGCGGAATATCGGCTGGATCGACACCTATCACGGCATTATCCTGATCTACCTGTCGTTCTCGCTTCCTTTCGCTATCTGGCTGCTGGTTTCGTATTTCGAGGACATTCCCTTCGAGATGGAAGAAGCCGCCTATCTCGATGGCGCCGGCCGGCTGCGCACGCTGTGGCGGATCATCATCCCGCAAGTGAAGGGCGGCATTGCCGTGACCATCGTTTTCGTCTTCCTCAATGCCTGGAACGAATTTCTGTTTGCGGTCGTGCTCAGCGGCAACACGGTACGGCCGGTCACGGTCGCGATGTTCAACTTCGTTTCCGTTGAACAAACCTTGTGGGCCAAGCTCGCTGCGGTTTCGGTGCTGGCAATGCTGCCCGTGGTCTTGCTCGGCGTCATCGCGCAAAAGAATATTGTCAAAGGTCTTACCGTCGGAGCAGTCAAGGGCGGAGGACGTCGATGAACCGCCGGGGTCAAGTACGATTTGAGAATATCGTCAAGATGCACGGTGATTTTGCGGCGCTGAAAGACGTAAGCTTTGCGATCGAATCCGGCGAGTTCTTTGCGCTGCTCGGCCCTTCCGGCTCCGGCAAAAGCACCACACTGCGAATTTTGGCGGGGTTGGACGCGCCGACTTCGGGTCGCGTGTTCATCGATGGCCAGGACATCACGGCGTCGGACGCCCGCGACCGCGACATTGCCATGGTGTTTCAAAGCTACGCGCTTTATCCCCACATGACCGTCTACGAAAATATCGCCTTTCCGCTTGAAATGGCGAAACTATCGAAGGCAGCAATTGGTCCGGCGGTGCAGGAGGCCGCGCGCAAAGTCGCGATCGACCATCTCCTCGATCGCAAGCCCGGCCAACTGTCGGGCGGCCAGCAGCAGCGTTGCGCGCTGGCTCGCGCCATTGTCCGTAAAGCCCGCCTGTTTCTGCTTGACGAGCCGCTGTCCAACCTTGACGCCAAATTGCGACTGGAGACCCGCACTGAACTGAAGAAGCTGCAGCGCTCGCTGGGCGTAACGGCCGTTTATGTGACACATGACCAAGAGGAGGCCATGACGCTGGCCGACCGCATGGCGGTTTTCATGGCCGGCCAGATCCAGCAGACCGGCCGGCCTGCGGAAGTTTTCGCCCGGCCGAACTCGATCGACGTTGCTGCCTTCATCGGCAGCCCGCCGATGAACCTGATTCCCGCCCGTTATAGCAGCGGCAGCGTCGAGATCGCCGGCTCTCGCCTCGAGACGAGCCAAAAAGAAGCCGGTGATCGTGACGTGGTCGTCGGCATCCGGCCCGGCGCGGTCCGAATCGCCGCGTGCGGAATTCCGGCGACAGTGGAACTGGTCGAAGATCTCGGCGATACCGCAATCCTTGATCTCGATTGCGGCGGCACCTTCATTCGCGCACGCATCAGCGACGGCGATATCCCGCACGAAGGAGCGGCGCTGTCGATCACCGCCCGCGCCCACGACATTCATCTGTTCGATCCAACGACACGCAGGCGGTTATGATGACTGCGGTGAGACGTTTGCATTATCAAAAGCGTATAGCGGGCGCCATGAGAGACGCTCAAGAGCCGGCGTCAACCAGTTCCAGGCCGCTTCACATCCAGGTCCGCGAAACCATACGCCGTCAGGTCAGGGCCGGCGAACTGATCGACGAGACCGGGCGGCTGATGACGGAGGCCGAGCTCGGAAAACACTTTGGCGTCAGCCGCATCACCATTCGAAATGCCATCAAGCCGCTGGTCGACGAAGGCATGTTCGAACGCGAGCGCGGGCGCGGCACGTTCCTGCGCACCAACCAGCCGGAAAACTGGGTGGGGCGGCTGATGGGTTTCTCCGAGACCATCAAGGACGCCGGCTATCGACCGGGCGCAAAGATCCTGCTGCAGGGGATGACCAATAGTCACGACGCCGAAGTCCGCAATCAATTAAGGGAGCGTGCCGTCTGGCAGCTCAAGCGCGTCCGCCTTGCCGACGACATTCCAATCGCGATTGAGCACGCCTTTTATCCCCCCGACATCGGGCTGGAATTGGAGAAACGTGATCTCACTTCGATCGTTATGTATCGTGTGTTCGAGGCCGAAATCGGCTTCGAAATCAAGGAAGCGACGCAGACAATCAGCGCTTCGCTCGCGGACACCACCAGCGCCAAACTTCTAGGAGTGAAGGCCGGCAGCCCGTTGCTATCGATCGAGCGCCTTACCGTGAACACGGACGGACGGCCGCTGGAACTGCTGCGTTCGGTCTATCTGCCGAACTATTTTCGCCTCAGCATCAATCTCACAAGGCGCCGTTCCTGACTGGTAACACCCCGAATACCCCCGTATCAACAAGGATCAAGAACCATGCCAAATGGCAAAGTACCGGACAGCCCCAACATTCTGATCATCCTCAACGATGACATGGGATTTTCCGATATCGGCTGCTACGGCGGTGAGATCGAAACGCCTAACCTCGACCGCCTTGCCGCCAACGGGCTTCGCTATTCCCAATTCTACAACACGGCTCGCTGCAGCCCGTCGCGTGCGTCGCTGCTGACCGGCCTGCATCCGCATCAGACCGGAATCGGAATTCTCACTTACAGCAATGGACCGGAAGGTTATGCCGGCAATCTGAACAAGAGCTGCGTTACCGTGGCCGAGGTTCTCAAGCAGAAGAACTACACGACATATCTCAGCGGCAAGTGGCACATCTCCAGCAGCCTGACTGAGCCGACCGATGCTTGGCCGCTGCAACGCGGCTTCGACTACTTCTTCGGCACCATCATCGGCGCCGGAAGTTTCTATAACCCGAACACGCTGACGCGCGGTAATGACAATATCGAACATGAGGCCGAAAATGACCCGGCCTTTTTCTACACAGATGCGATCAGCGATCAGGCTGCCGCCTATATTCGCCAGCACAGCACCGCCAGCCCGGATACGCCATTCTTTCAATATGTCGCCTTCACGGCTCCGCACTGGCCGCTGCACGCGCATCCGGAAGACATCGCAAGGTATAAAGGCCGATTTGACGAAGGTTGGGACAGCTTGCGCACACAGCGGCTGAAGCGGCTTGTCGATGATGGCATCATCCATCCGAACTGGCAATTGACGGATCGCGATCCGACTCAGCCGCCATGGACCGAGGCGGAGAATCGCGAATGGACGCTGCGCTGCATGGAGGTCTACGCCGCCCAGATCGATCGCATGGATCAGGGAATCGGCCGGATCATCGCGGCACTGGAGGAAACGAATCAGCTTGAAAACACGCTCATCATCTTCCTGTCCGATAACGGCGCATGCGCCGAGGATATTCCGGACAGCGTCACCGCGCGTGAATTGGTAGATCAATTGATGATTGCGAAGGCAAAGACGCGGACCGGTAAACCGGTGCGTTTCGGCAACGATCCGTCACTGATGCCCGGCGGCGAAGACACCTATCAGAGCTATGGTACCGCGTGGGCCAATCTCTCGAACGCGCCGTTCCGCCTCTACAAGCACTGGGTCCACGAAGGCGGCATTGCCACGCCCTTCATCGTTCACTGGCCGCGCGGCATCAAGGATGGGGGCGGGCTACGGCACAATCCCGGCCAGTTGCCTGATATCATGGCGACCATAATTGACGTGACTGGTGCGACCTACCCAACGGTTTTCGACGGAAACGACATCCTGCCGTGCGAGGGCGAAAGCCTCGTACCTTCATTTGCGGCGGGGTATGGCGGCCGCAGCCCGCTGTTCTGGGAACACGAAGGCAATGCCGCCATGCGTAGCGGAAAATGGAAACTGGTGCGCAAATATCCCGGTCCATGGGAGCTCTATGACATGGAGGCGGATCGGACCGAAATGCAGGATCTGGCCGCCCAGCACCCGGAACGGGTTCGAGAGATGAGCGAAAAATACAGCGCCTGGGCAAATCGCTGTGGCGTGATCCCGCGCGAGAAAATTCTCGAATTGATGAAGGCGGAAGGCGGTACGGCATTCTGGGAAGAAGAGAAACAGGCCTAAAGGCTGCGGAATTGCCAAAAATGAGCATGGAGCGCGATACGCATCGCTGATTTGATATGACCGACGACGCAGCGGCGGGACACGTCAGGGTTTCTCCGCCGGAGCCGGCTAAGAAAGCAGCCATCGCCGGCCACTATCTGTTGCCCGCGAGCCTGCGCAACTTCGTCCGCAACCGCGAAACCGGCGTCGTCACGGTCGCTATCGTAATCGGGCTTCTGAGCGGGCTGCTTGTTGCGACTATCGCGAAATTGAGTGAGATCGCGCATGGACTTTTGTTCGATATTCCATTCGACGCCCATCTGAGCGCGACCGGCGTCATCTCCTGGCAGCGCACGCTGCTGGTCCCGATCCTCGGCGGGGCGGTTCTTGCGGCGATCGGAATGTTTTTTGCTCGCCGGCTCAAGGGACAGCAACTGGCCGACGCAATCGAGGCCAATGCGCTCTACGGCGGGCGTGTCTCCTTTCGCGGCAGCCTGCTGATCTCGATGCAGACCCTGCTCTCGAACGGTTTTGGCGGATCGGTCGGCCTTGAAGCAGGCTATACGCAAATTTGCGCGGCTTTCGGCTCTCATATCGGCCAGCGGCTGGCGGCGCGCCGCAGCGATATGCGGCTGCTGGTGGCCTGCGGCGCAGCGGGCGCCATCAGCGCCGCATTTTCGGCCCCGCTCGCCGGTGCGTTCTTCGCATTTGAAGTCGTGCTCGGCGCATATACCTCGGCAGGCCTGGTGCCGGTCATTGCCAGTTCTGTTGCTTCCTGGCTTGTCGCGCGACAGCTGACCCATCAATCGTTCCTGATGGTTCCCGGATTCCCCTCTCCGGTCTCCGTCGAAATGATCGGCCAGACCGTCCTGATCGGCATCATCTGCGCGTTTGCCAGCATTGTCGTGATGCTGGCGGTGGCCTTATCCGAGCGCTGTTTTCAGCGGGTGACACTCCTGAACGGTTTGCTGAGGCCGGTGCTCGGAGGCGTGCTGCTCGGCGCTCTCGCGCTGCTGACGCCAACGGTGCTCGGCGCCGGACATGGGGCAATGCAAATACTGCTCGTGAGCAACCCGACCTGGCTGCTGCTGACGACGACGATCGCCCTCAAGACCGTGGCATCGGCGATATCGCTGGGATCCGGGTTTCGCGGCGGACTGTTCTTCGCATCGCTGTTGCTGGGCGCGCTGATCGGCCAGCTCTACAGTACCGTGCTGAGCGTGCCCTTTCCGAACCTTGCGCTGCAGCCGGGAACCGCCGCCATCGCAGCGCTGGCAGCGCTCGGCACCGGCGTGCTCGGCGCGCCGTTCAGCATGGTTTGCCTGGCGCTCGAGATTACCGGCGATTTTTCCGTGACCGTGGGCGCCGTGGTCGCCTCGTCGGTCAGCGCCCTGATCGTCAGAGAATTGTTTGGCTATAGTTTCGCAACGTGGCGGTTTCATCTGCGCGGCGAAGTCATTCGCGGGCCCCAGGATGTCGGCTGGATTCAGCAGTTGAGCGCCACGTCGCTGATGCGTTCGGATTTCGAGAACGCACTGAGCACCATGCCGATCACCGAGGCCCAAAAGCTGTTCTCCCCCGCCCGGGTCAAGCAGATCGTATTGCGCAATCCGGAGGGAAGCTACGCCGGTCTGGTTTCGTCAGCCGATCTGCACTCGATCGCAGCCATTGACAACCTCCCGTTAGCGACGCTGGCGCAGCAGAGCGACGAATTCCTGCTTCCCGACGCCACGATTCGCGACATCATGGCGGCCTTCGAGCGAACCGAAGCCGACGTTCTCGCCATCGTAGCCCGCGCCGACCACCCGGTTGCGATCGGGACCGTCAGCGAGGCGCATGTTCTGCGCACCTATGGCGAAGAGCTTGAGCGGCGCAATCAGGAACTGTTCTTCCGATGAACGGTGTATTTCAAGGCCGCAGATCCATATCGATTCGGATAAAATCTCCGCGATAGGTCACTTCCCCGAGGTAAACGACGGTTTGGTCTGCGGTCGTGAAAACCCGCCGGACTTCGGCGACCGGAGAATTCAAAGGAATCTGCAGCAGCTTCGCTGCTTCCAGATCCGCTGTCCCGATGGTCAGCGTCTGCCGCGCACTGCTGATGGCAGGATCGCGCAGATCCTTAAGAATCGGTATTACAGTTTCGGTACGGAAACGCGTTGGAGATTTCCGGAACAGCTTTTCATCGAGGTAGATCGAAATCACGCAATACGGCCGCCGATTGCGCGAGTGCACGCGACGCATGAAGACGTAATGCGCCGCGGCCTTTCCATCCTCGGGAAGCAGGGGCGCATCGGTGCGGCTTTCCGAAATGTTGATGATCTCAGGCGAGGTGTCGCGATAGACCTCGGCGAGGTCGGCCAGCGTAGTTTCGACCTTGAGCCACCGATCCTGCTTCAATGTGCCGGTGATAAAGGTGCCGCGGCCCTGTTGCGCTTTGAGCATCCCTTCGCGCGCCAAAAGGCCGACGGCCTGCCGGATGGTGACGCGCGAGACGCCGAATTCGGCGGCAAGCACCTCGTTGGCCGGCAGCCGCAAACCGCGCGGCCAGGTTCCGCGAGCGATCCGCTGCCGGAAAACATCGGCGATCTGCGCATATTTTGGAACATGGCTGTTGGAAATCAGGTCCATTTACGCGATCCCAAAACTGAGCCCGCAAACACCGGGACGATGCCGCTTATAACATTACCAGGGCGGCGCCCTTTTCCCCGATCATCAAGCTGCTCGCATTGGTATTGGCGGACGTGATGCGCGGCATCACGGAGGCGTCGATCACGCGCAGGCGCTCGACGCCACAAACGCGCAGCTGCGAATCGAGCACCGATTTCTCGTCGCTTCCCATTCGGCAGGTGCCGACGCAGTGAAACACCGTCCCGCCAGTACTGCGGGCAAAATCCCAAAGGCCGGCCGGGCTGTTGACGGCCTCGCCAGGAACCATCTCGACATCCCACAGATCGCGGAACGATGCCTGCCGGTAGATGTCGCGCAATATTTTCAGGCCCGCAACGATCGTCTTGCGGTCGATCTCCTTGGCAAAGTAATTCGGCTCGATGCGCGGCTGATCGAACGGATCGGTCGAGCGGATCGCTAGCTGTCCGCGCGATTCTGCGTGGCATTGCCAGACCGATGCCGTAAACCCGGAATAGCTGTGCAAGGGATCGCCGGGTTTGTCGACCGACAGCGGCATCACGTTGAACTGAACATCGGGGCGCCCGCCAACGGCATATTCCGTGCAAGCAGCGCCGCCGACCTGCCCCGCACCCGCGGTCAGCGGACCGCGGCCCGCGAACATCCACTGCAAGCCCATCTTCGCAAGCTCAACCGGATTGCGGACCTGATCGTTGAGAGAGTTCCGCTGCTTCAACCGTACAATCAGACGCGCCTGATAGTGGTCCTGCAGGTTGCGGCCGACCTCCGGCGCGTCGGCGACCACGGGAATGCCGAGCCCGCGCAACAGCGCCGAAGGACCGACACCGGAAAGTTGCAGCAGTTGCGGCGATTGCAGCGCGCCGGCCGACAACACGACTTCGCGGTCGGCTGCTGCATCGAACGTCCGGCCGTTTTGAATCCATTCCACGCCGACGGCAATGCGCCCTTTGAACAGCACCTTGCTGACCTGCGCGCCGACGATCACGGTCAGGTTCGGTCGATGCTCGGCTGGGCGCAAAAACGCCGACGCCGAACTGGTTCGCCAGTGCCGACCGATCCCGAGCTGATAGCTGCCTACGCCGAGCGTAGTCGCGCCGTTGAAGTCCGGATTGCGCGGAAGGCCAAACTCCACACCGGCATCCACCCACGCCGCGGACGCGCGATTGCCGGTGCGAAGGTCCGAAACCTCGAATTCACCAAGGCCGCCGTGATACTGGTTTTCGCCGCCGGAATAACGTTCGTACCGGCGGAAGTACGGCAGCAGTTCGCGATAGCCCCACCCCTTGGCGCCGAGCCGCTCCCAATCGTCGAAATCCTCGTGCTGACCGCGAATGAAAATCAGGCCGTTGATCGAAGACGATCCGCCGAGCACGCGGCCGCGCGGCCAGACGATCGGCCGACCGCCGGTAGTCTCGCTCGGTTCGGTCCTGAACAGGCGGGAAAAGCGCTCGTTATAAATCGTCCGATAATAGCCCACCGGCAGCTTCAGCCAGAAATTGCGGTCGGATCCTCCCGCCTCAAGCAGCAGCACGCGACACGACGGATCGGCGGACAGTCGATTCGCGACCACGCAGCCGGCCGACCCGGCCCCGACGATGACGTAGTCATATCCCTGTGCAGCCATCCAAAGCTTCCCGTCGGGTCAGGCTGTCCGATACTGCTCGATCGAAGCCAGGTCCGGCTCGATTCCGAGGCCTGGATCGTTGTCCAGCGTCACCATGCCGTCCGCGATGTTGAGGATGGGACCGCAGAACAGGTCGCGCAACGGATTGTCGTTTGAATCGACCTCCAGCCATCCGTCGCCGCCGACCCCCGCCAGCAAATGGGCCGATGCGAGCAGGCCTATGCCGCCGCCAAGAAAATGCGGACAGAAAATCTTGCCGGATTTCAGGATGTCGCGCGCAATGCCGGAGCAGACGCTGAAACCGCCCCATTTCGCGATATCGGGCTGTACGACGCGCAGGACGTCGTCGCTCACGACCTGCTGGAAACCGGCGCGGCTTGCAATGTTTTCTCCTGCGGCGAGAGGAATCTCGGTGCCCATGTGCAACGTCTGCCATTCCTGCCACGACCGGTCGGCGCGGATTGGTTCTTCGAGCCATGCAAGTCCGAACCGGCTGAGATGCGGCGCCACCTCAAGCGCTTGCTGCGTTGACCACGCCTGATTGGCGTCAGCCGCCAGCATGCCATCGCCTACCAGTTGGCGAAGGGACCCCAGGTTGGCGCAGTCGTTTTTGAGATCGAAACCGACCTTCAGTTTCAACGCGCGATGCCCCCGGCTCAAGGCGGCTTCGGCCATTTGCCGCGAACCCATAGGATTAATGCCGCTGCCGTACACTTTGATCCGGCTGCGGGCGCCGCCAAGCAGCTTCCAAAGCGCTGTGCCGCATCGCCGCGCGAAAAGATCCCAAACCGCAAGATCAATCCCGGCGATCGCTTGCGCGAAAGGGCCGGGCTCGCCGGATTGCAGCGCAAGCACGGAAGTGACTTGTGTCAGATGTTCGAATATATCGGCGGGCTCGCTAGCGGCAAATCCCGTCAGTGCTGGCGCCAACACCTCATTTACAAGACGCGCCCGGTGTTCAGCGCCGGTTGACGGAAAATTTGCCCAGACCTCGCCCCAGCCGATATGGCCGTCATGGTCTTCAACGCGAACGAACACGGCCGGTCGGTTCAGCATGCGGCCGAACGAGGTCACCACCGGAGTCGACAACGGATAGCGATAACAGAAGGCTTCGAGCTTACGGAGGGCGAAAGTCTGCGAGATCATTTGGCAATCCGAACAGCGATTCGTAACTCCGCAACCGCCTCTTGTATGGTCATCCTATCTATAATATGACCTGATCTGGATCAACTGCAATCGCCTGGACCTGCGCTTCATGGACGGAAGTGTCGCGAGACGCTTTTTACTCGGACTTGCGCCCTGGGCCGGCGCGATCGCGATCTGGTATGGCGTGCGCTGGGCCGGATTTGTCAACGCATCCCTGATCCCTGCGCCGCATCAGGTCGCATCCAAGTTCGTCGAACTGTTGTTTCACGAAGGCCTGCTGTTTGACGTCTATGCTTCGACACGGCGGGTTTTTCTCGGCGTCGCTCTGGGGATTTTCGCCGCCGTTCCGATCGGCTTCCTGCTGGGTTGGTATCGACCGGCGCGCACCTTTGCCGATCCGATGATCAATTTCTTCCGTGCGCTGCCGCCGATCGCGCTGATCCCCCTCGTGATCGTTTATTTCGGCGTCGACGAGGTCGCAAAACTCGTGATCCTGTTCTACGCCTCGTTCTTCGCGGGCGTCATCGTGATGTATGAGGGCGTCTCCCAAATCACCCCGCTCTACATCCGGGTCGCGCAAACCCTGGGGGCCGGCGAGTTGGAAATATTTCGTAAAGTCATTATTCCGCTGACCTTGCCGCACATTCTTACCGCGCTTCGGGTCGCGCTGGGGGTAGCCTGGGCAACCCTGGTCGCATCCGAACTGATCGCGGCACAGCGCGGGCTAGGCGCAATGATTCAGAATGCCTCGACCTACTTCCTGCTCGACGTCATCTACGTCGGCATCATCTGCATCGGATGCGTTGCTTTGATCATGGACATGGTCTTGCGTCGGATCAGCGCACGCCTGCTGGTGTGGCAGGAAAGAGCTGCGGCATGAGCGCGGTCACAAGCATTCATCGCGCGCAATTCGATCGCGTCTCGCTGATGTTCGACACGCCGAAAGGCAAACTCACCGTGGTCGAGGACGTAACCTACGACATCAATGACGGCGACTTTATTGCCGTAATCGGTCCGTCCGGCTGCGGCAAGACCACGATGATGAACATGCTGGCCGGCTTTCAGAAGCCGACTGCAGGCACCGTGCTGTTCGACGGACAACCCGTGAGAGGGCCCGGCCCCGAGCGCGGGGTCATCTTCCAGGAATACGGCGTCTTCCCCTGGTTGACGGCCAAGGAGAACATCGCGTTCGGCCTGCAGTTGAAGGCCAACCATGTTCCCGTTTCGGAGCGGGACCATATCTGCGAACACTATCTCGCGCTGATGGGCCTTTCGGATTTTGCCAATTCCTATCCAAAACATCTGTCGGGCGGAATGCGGCAGCGGCTTGCCATCGCGCGGGCCTACGCCGTTAAGCCGCAGTTTCTGCTGATGGATGAACCGTTCGGGGCACTCGACGCCCAGACCAGGGCAAACATGCAGAATCTGCTGCTCAAGGTGCTCGGCACCGAAAGCAAAACCGTCATGCTTATCACCCATTCGGTGGAGGAAGCGATCTATCTTGCCTCGCGCATTGTCGTGGTGACGGCGCGACCCGCCCGGATCAAGCAGATTATCGAGGTGCCCTTTGCTTACCCCCGCGACGAATCGCTGCAGGAGCGCGTCGAATTCGGCGCGTTGAGAAGCCACATCAGGGAACTGGTCATGAGCGAATACCGCGCCCAGCAGGCGCAGCTGCGGCCGGTTTCATTTTCGGAATGATCAAAAAAAATAACGGAGGAACACCATGGATCGACGACAGTTTCTGGCCACGACGGCAGGCATCGCGCTCGGCGGATTTGCAGCTTCCGCACCGGCTCTCGCGCAGGCCAAGACCAAACTTCGCGTCGGCTATCTGCACACGGTTGCCGTCGACGGGCAGATCTGGACCGGGATGGACCGCGGCACATTCGAAAAGCAGGGCCTCGATCTGGAATTGCGCCAGTTCAACACCGGCCTCGAGATCTTCCAGGCGCTTATCGGCGGCAGCCTCGACGTGCTGGCGACGGGCGCGGTGCTGTCGAACTTCCCCGCGCGCGGACAGGGCAAGGTGTTTCTGATCAACGATATCGAGGTGGCGACCGCGCAGCTTTGGGTGCGCTCCGATGCAGGCATCAAATCGTTCGAGGACTTGAAGGGCAAGCGCATCGCAACCGCGACCGGCACCACTGCCCACGTTTTCCTCGACAAGGCGTTGCGCGCCAACAAAATCGATCCGAAGGATGTCGAGCTTTTGAATCAGACCATGCCGGCGGCGGTGACGTCGTTCATTTCCGGCGCCGTTCCGGCGGTGGCGCTATGGGTGCCGTTCAATGTCACCGTGCGCGACAAAGTTCCTGGCGCGGTTAAACTTGCCGATGCGTCGGCCTACTATCCGCAGGCCGCGATCATCGGCGGCTGGGCCGCCGCCAATGACTATTATGAACCCAACAAGGAAACCCTTGCCAAGCTCATCAAGGGGTGGGCCGAGGCCAATGATTACATTATCGCCAACAGCAACGAAGCGATGGAATCGCTGCAGAAGGCCCACTACAGCCAGACGCCGCTGGCGGATATCAACGAGTCGTTCAAGGCGCAAAAGATGTTCAGTTCGCGGGACTGGAAACGGCTATACTCCGATGGCACCGTTACCGGCTGGCTGCAGCAATCGACCGACTTCTTCATGGCAAATGCCGGAATCAAGGACTTCACGCCCGCAAGCAAATATTTCGATCCAGGCCTCTATCTCAAGACGATCGCGTGAGTCGCGATCCACGAGAACGGCTTTGACGATTGCTTTTCGCGAAGGCCGGGTTTCCAAGGGTGTTCCTGCTTGACATGGGGACCGGCAACCTACGTCATGGCCTGCGTCTTCGCCGCGGCCATCGTCCGCGGCTATAGCGGATTCGGCTTCTCACTCCTCGCAATTACGTCATTGTCGCTGGTGCTGCCGCCGACGGAAGTGATCCCGCCGGTTTTCATGATGGAGGTCGCGGCAAGTATCAGCCTGCTGCCCGGCATCTGGAAGGATATTCACTGGCGCTCGCTGGGTCTGCTGGGCGCCGGATGCCTGGTAGGCACTCCGGTCGGCGTGCGGGTTCTTGCAAGTGTGCCCGCCGCCCCCATGAAGATCGTGCTGGCGTCGGCCGTAGTCGTTTCAGCCGGATTCCTTTGGTCCGGCTATACCCGCAAGACCATGCCCGGTGCGTCGGAAACGATCGCAATGGGCGGCATCTCCGGTCTGTTGAACGGCGCCGTCGGCATCGGCGGGCCGCCGATCGTCGTGTTCTTTTTCAATTCGCCGGCCGGAATTGCAATCGGCCGCGCTTCCCTGATCGCGTTCTTTATCGGCACCGACGCGGTGGCGCTGACCTTTTTGGCTGCCGAGGGGCTGGTGACCAACGAAGCGTTCCATCGCTTTGTCGCTTTTGTCCCGGGGTTGCTGGCCGGCCAGTGGATCGGCGCGCGTAACTTTGAGACTGCAAACCCGGTCGCGTTCCGCCGCTGGATATTGGTCCTGTTGATGGTGCTCGCACTTTTGACCGGCTTGCAGGGTGTCATGGCCATGCTGAGGGCGTCTTGATCAACACCTCCGCGCCTGCAGACGACGGCACTGGCGTGATCTCCCGCGCATAGCTCCGCATCCCGTGCAGAATGCGATGAAGCGAAGGGTTTTCAGCCCTTGGCGGTGTGGCCCCAGGTCCGGTCCCAATCCTCCCCTGCGGCATCGACGACGCGGCCGTCGGCCTCAAAGAACTTGTTGGGAACTTGAAAGATCGCGAGCATCAGCCCGCCCTGCGGACACCATGCGACGTGGCGGCTGCCCTGCTCGCGCCAGATGATTCGCCGGCCTTGGCCTCGATGCCCTCTGCGGGGCCTTCCTTGTCGACCAGGCTGCCCTCTATAACGTAGGTCTGCTCGATGTTGACGTGCTCGTGGTCGGGCAGCACCGCGCCTGGCTGAAACCGCATCAGCGCAGTCATCAGGCCGGTCCTGCGGTCGAACAGCAGCGTCTTGGCCTCGCAACCGGGGAAGCGGGTTTTCTGCCACTCCATGTTCTCAGGGCGAACAAGGTGGGAATGCGTGCCGGCGGTCTGCGCGCTTTTTGGCGTCACGGCATCCATGCGATCCTCCGTTGCAATGATTTTGCACGATCATAGCAGCTTCGCGCGCACTCGTCTGCCGGCGTCAATCCAAGCGCGGTCATACCCTGCCGCTTCGTCCGGATTCGCCTCGCTCAACTGCGCAGGCCGGGCGCCTCGTGGCCGGTACGAGCCACGTACTCCGTATAACCGCCGCCATACTGGTGAATGCCTTCGGGCGTCAGTTCCAGCACCCTGTTGGACAATGCTGCGAGGAAATGCCGGTCATGCGAGACGAACAGCATGGTGCCCTCATATTCGGACAAGGCCGCGATGAGCATCTCCTTTGTCGCCATGTCCAGATGGTTGGTCGGCTCATCCAACACCAGGAAATTAGGCGGATCGTACAGCATCTTCGCCATCACCAGCCGCGCCTTCTCCCCACCCGACAGAACCCGGCACTTCTTCTCCACGTCGTCACCGGAGAAACCAAAGCAGCCGGCCAGCGCGCGCAAGCTGCCCTGCCCTGCCTGAGGGAAAGAGTCCTCCAGCGACTGGAATACCGTGCGCTCGCCGTCGAGCAGATCCATGGCGTGCTGTGCGAAGTAACCCATCTTCACGCTGCCACCCACGGCGACCGTGCCGTCGTCCGGCTGCGTGGAGCCCGCGACCAGTTTCAGCAACGTGGACTTGCCCGCGCCGTTGACACCCATGACGCACCAGCGCTCCCGGCGGCTCACCATGAAGTCTAGGCCTTCGTAAATGTTGCGGCTGCCGTAACCCTTGCGCACATTCTTCAGGCTCACGACGTCCTCGCCCGAGCGAGGAGCGGGCAGGAAATCGAACGACACCGTCTCGCGGCGCCGCGGCGGCTCTACCCTTTCGATCTTGTCCAGCTTCTTGACCCGGCTCTGCACTTGCGCCGCATGAGACGCGCGCGCCTTGAAGCGTTCGATGAAATTGATCTCTTTGGCAAGCATCGCCTGCTGACGTTCGAACTGCGCCTGCTGCTGCTTCTCTGCCAGCGCGCGCTGCTGCTCGTAGAACTCGTAATTGCCCGAATAGGTCGTAAGCTGACCGCCATCGATCTCCACCACCTTGGTAATGATGCGGTTCATGAACTCGCGGTCATGCGAGGTCATCAGCAGCGCGCCCTCATAACCTTTCAGGAACTGCTCCAGCCAGATCAAGCTCTCCAGATCCAGATGGTTGCTGGGCTCGTCCAGCAGCATGGCATCGGGACGCATGAGCAGGATGCGGCCCAGCGCCACGCGCATTTTCCAGCCGCCGGACAGCGCGCCGACGTCGCCGTCCATCATCTCCTGACTGAAGCTCAGGCCGCTAAGGACTTCGCGCGCGCAGCCCTCCAGGGCGTAACCATCCAATTCCTCGAAACGGTGCTGCACTTCACCGTAGCGCGCGATGATGTCTTCCATCTCGTCGGCACGCTCGGGATCGGCCATGGCGGTCTCGAGCTCCTTCAATTCAGCAGCCACGATGCTCACAGGGCCGGCGCCGTCCATCACCTCGGATACGGCGCTGCGGCCGGACATCTCACCCACGTCCTGGCTGAAATAGCCGATGGTGACGCCGCGATCGACAGCCACCTGGCCTTCGTCGGGGAGCTCCTCGCCCGTGATCATACGGAACAGCGTGGTCTTGCCGGATCCGTTTGGGCCGACAAGGCCGATCTTCTCGCCCTTCTGGAGCGCCGCGGCAGCCTCGATGAAGAGGATCTGATGGCCGTTCTGCTTGGAGATGTTATCGAGACGAATCATGTGCGCAGGAGCCCGAAAAACTAAGTTGCGGCTGCTCTTAGGCCATGGCGCGCGGCTGTGGAAGGGTATTTCGAATGCGCCATTAATCCATGACGGCGGGTCCCGCGCTATCAATGCAACGACGCGACGATCCGTAAGATTTTACGCTCTTTGCAGCGCGCATCCTATGAAGTTTCAGCCAACTGAGGAGAAGCCGTCCGCGCCCTGATCGCCGCCCGCCGACCCCGCCGGGACCTTCGATCTTGCCAGAAATTAATTTTGCACATACTCTTCTTAACCGCGACAAGGCCGCTCTCTAACTCCCTTGAAGGAGATAAAGTATGGCAAAGCCTCCTACACAATTCCTCACCCTAGAGACGCTTCATAAGCTGCTCGATCCCGGTCGGGTCTTTTATCGCCCCGCCGTCGATGACGTCCTCCACCGCGGCGAATTCGCCGAAATTCAGGCGCTGCTGAAGGGAGCCCGGGAGGTCAAGGACCACTATGGCGATCTTGACAGCCTGATCACCAAACTCGAAGGCGCGGCAAAAAAAGCCCAGGGATAGCGGTGACCGAGCGCCGGACCGAGGCTCTGCCGGTCCGCTATGCGGGGCTCGACGATATCTTGAAACGCGTGCCGGTGAGCGTGGTCTGGGAGATCACGCTCGCTTGCGACCTCGCGTGCCAGCATTGCGGGTCTCGCGCGGGGCGCCGCCGTCGGGACGAACTCACCACATCCGAAGCTCTCGACCTGGTCGAGCAGATCGCCGAGCTCGGCGCACGAGACGTCGGTCTGATCGGCGGAGAAGCCTATCTACGCAAGGACTGGCTTAAGATTGTCGCCGCGATCCGCGCCGCGGGTATGCGATGCGACCTGCAAACCGGCGGGCGTAACCTGAGCGAGGACCGCATCGCCCGCGCCGCCGCTGCGGGACTGTGCGGCGTCGGCATTTCGATCGACGGCATCGGCACGACCCATGACGGGATCCGGGGCGTGCCCGGATCTTTCGAGCTCGCACTGGCGGCACTGCAACGGGTCCGGGCTCACGGCTTGTCGTCAGCAGTAAACACCACCATTAACGCGCGCACGCTGCCGCAACTACGTGAACTCATGGACATCATCATAGATGCCGGGGCGAGCAATTGGCAGCTGGCGATCATGACAGCGATGGGTAATGCCGCCGACCATCCGGAACTGCTGCTGCAGCCATGGCAAATGCTCGAGGTCATGCCATTGCTGGCGGAGCTCGCTGTAGAGGGACGTAAACGCGGCCTGTTCCTGCAGCCGGCAAGCAACGTCGGCTATTACGGCCCCTATGAATCGACCATCCGCAATGTCGTCGACGACGAGATCTACTTCCACGGCTGCAATGCCGGCGACACGGTGATGGGAATAGAGGCTGACGGCACCATAAAGTCATGCCCCGGTCTGCCCAGTCCGTACGCCGGGGGCAATATCCGGCAAACGCGGTTGCGGGATATCTGGGAGAACGCCGACCCGCTCGCTTTTGTTCGCCGCCGGACCATCGACGATCTGTGGGGTTTTTGCCGCACCTGCTATTATGCAGAAACCTGCATGGCCGGCTGCACCTGGACCGCGCATTCGCTGATGGGCCGCGCCGGTAATAACCCGATGTGCTATCATCGGGCGAACGAGATGGCGCGAAGCGGGCTGCGCGAGCGGCTGGTGAAGGTCAAGGATGCCGGAGGTCAATCATTCGACCATGGCGAGTTCGAGATCGTCGTCGAGACCGCCATGCCGCGCGTTTCCGATTCCACCTCCGTTCATGGCTGAGTCTGGCCGTGTCCCGCCATTGCTGCGCCTCTGCCGCGGCTGCCGCCAATTTGTGCGCCTGAACGATACGGACTGCCCTTTTTGCGGCGGCGAGGTCAACGCGCTGCAGGCCGATTATGAGAAACGCGTTGCCGATATGCGTCATGCTGCAGCGGAGCTGCGCGAAGCGTTGGCCCGTCTAGGCGTCGAGGATCGCAAGGCCTGAGCGCGATCGGCGCGTTCCCGCACAATTCAGCCCGCAACCCGATCGAGCAGTTGGCTTACTCCGCCTGCTAGGCTGCGGACGCGATCAAGAGCCGCTATGTGAAAGACCAGGTCCGCTGTTGCGCGATCGACGCGTCATGATGACGGCGGGTTGTCGTGACGCTGCCGCTGGTCGGCGCGGCCCGCGTCGACGGCGATACCACACGCCGCAATGTGAGATTCAAGATTGTGCGGCCTGCCGCAAGCTGGCCGTCGGCGCTACCGTGCCAAATCGCTGGATTTAGGCCCAGGCCGCCGATTTCAACGAATTCCGTAACCCCCCGGCGATCAAGCGCAGCGGAATTGCATGGATGCCGGAACCGCTTGACGCGTTCATTGCCGATCCCGCCGGCAAATTGCATGCCGTACCCGGTATGGTCAGCGCGGGCGACGACGCCAATCTGTTCATCTATTGCAACCGACCGCCAACTGCCGTCACTCCAATGGCTCGAGCTTTACAATTTCCACTCTCATCATGTTTGAGAGGATTCCCCGCATACCGCTCGAACCCTGCATTCTGGTAGGTGATCGACGGCCACAAGGTCAATAACTTACAGAGCGCCGTCGGATCGCAACCGACAATCGTTGCTCTCTCGTCAATACGTGGTGACAAGCCACAACGCGTGGTATTATTATTTCACTACTTCTGGTATTATGATTACGCTATTTCCTGGCACGACACAAGCCCAGCTTGCCGAGGCAGCCGTTCTTCGATGTCGGACCGCAGGTCGTGGGACGCTGATGGCAAGGGTGCTGACGCGCCTAACAGAGGGTACCCTTGTGATCGCCAAGAACTGGCCCCGGGCCGATGCTCAATCTTCGCGGCCACGGCGACGTCTCGACCCTCCGTGATCCCAACCATGCTCGATGACCTCAGCCAGCCGGAAGAACCGCGCAGATATAAGGAGCTAAACGGTATGCCAACGAACGATTACCGCCGTATCCTCGACGACCCCGCGTTCCAAAATCTTGTCCGGGAACGGTCCCGCTTCGCCTGGCTTCTTTCGGCAGCGATGCTCGTCATCTATTATGGATTCATCCTGCTTGTCGCGTTTGCCAAGCCGCTTCTGGCAACAAAGGTGGGCAGCGGCGTCACCTCCCTTGGAATCGTGCTCGGCATTTTTGTCATTATATCCGCCTGCGTACTTACCGGGCTCTATGTTCAGCGCGCAAACGGCCGTTTCGATGAGCTGACGCGAAAACTTATCGGGAGCGTGACGCGATGAACCGCAATCTCATGGCAATTTTCGTTGGCCTGATCGGCGCGGCAGCATTTTCTCTGGCCGCAGCGGCCGCCGGTCCCGATCTGGGACCTGTTCAGAAGCAGTCGCTGAACTGGGCTGCGATCGGCATTTTTGCATTGTTCGTGCTGGGCACCCTCGGGATCACGTATCGTGCGGCGACGCAGACCAGGACCACGGCCGATTTTTATGCCGCCAGCGGCGGCATTACCGGGCTCCAGAACGGCCTCGCGATTGCCGGCGACTTCATGTCGGCCGCCTCATTCCTCGGAATTTCCGCGTTCGTGTTCACGTCCGGCTTTGACGGCCTGATTTACTCGATCGGGTTTTTGGTCGGCTGGCCGGTCATGCTGTTCTTGATTGCCGAGCGCCTGCGCAACCTCGGCAGCTTCACCTTCGCCGATGTCGCCTCATTTCGCCTTGACCAAACCCAGATTCGCATCCTGTCGGCAACCGGTACACTGGTGGTCGTCGCGTTCTATCTGATCGCGCAGATGGTGGGAGCGGGAAAGTTGATCCAGCTGCTGTTCGGTATGGAATATCTCTACGCGGTAGCGATCGTGGGCGTGCTGATGATTATCTATGTCGCCTTCGGCGGAATGAAAGCGACCACCTGGGTGCAGATCATCAAGGCGTGCCTTCTACTCACCGGCGCCACGTTCATGTCGCTGATCGTGCTTTACCGGTTCGGCTTCAGCCCTGAAGCTATGTTCGGGGAAGCAGTCAAAACTCACCCCAAGGGTGACGCCATCATGGCACCGGGGGGACTGGTCTCTGACCCGATCTCCGCGATCTCGCTGGGCATGGCGCTGATGTTCGGTACCGCGGGCCTACCGCATATCCTGATGCGCTTTTTTACGGTGGCGAACGCGCAGGAGGCGCGGAAATCCGTTTTCTACGCCACCGGCTTTATCGCGTATTTTTACATTCTTACCTTCATCATCGGTTTTGGGGCAATCACCTACCTCATGAACGATCCGAACTATTACAAGCTCGGCGCTGGAGGCGCCTACGACAAGCTCAACGATCTGCTTGGGGGCGCGAATATGGCGGCCGTCCATCTTGCCGCCGCGACCGGGGGTTCCGTATTCTACGGCTTCATCTCCGCCGTGGCTTTCGCCACAATTCTCGCTGTTGTCGCGGGGCTGACCTTGTCGGGGGCCTCGGCGGTAAGCCACGACCTCTACGCTTCGGTCATCGCGAAGGGCCGCATCGCAGAGCAGAAAGAGGTCAACATTTCGAAGATGGCGGCGATTGCTATCGGTATTATTGCAGTCGTGCTAGGCTATGTCTTCGAAAACCAGAACGTCGCCTTCATGGTGGGGCTTGCATTCGCGGTTGCCGCAAGCTGCAACTTCCCGGTCCTTCTGATGTCGATCCTCTGGAAGGGCACCACGACTCGCGGCGCCGTGATCGGCGGCCTGCTTGGCCTTGTAAGCGCCGTCGTCATGGTGGTGCTCAGCAAGGCCGTGTGGGTGACCACGTTCGGCTTCAAGGAGGCGCTGTTTCCGTACGACAACCCGGCGATCTTTTCAATGACTCTCGCGTTTCTGGGCATCTGGGTTTTTTCAAAGCTCGATACAAGCCCACGCGCGCGCGCCGAACAGACCGCGTTCGAGGCGCAATATATCCGTTCGGAAACCGGGATTGGAGCGGCCGCGGCGCACGTCCACTAGGAGCATACCGGGACCGATCAAGCCGGCGGAGGGAGCGAACTGGGATCGAGCTCTCCGCCTGGTCCACGCCTATGGCGGCTGCGGTTACTGCGCTGCGGAGCCATGCTCCGGCAAGAATACACGCGATGTGAAACACCTCATGGGATGAGCCATCCTTGATCCTTTTTGGATGTTTCCTCGGCAACTGACGACGGCGCCGCGCGCCGACTCATCGCCTATTGGCAGAAGGCTGCCAGGTAGCGGTTGGATAGGGGCATGGCGCTTCACTCGGCGTCGTGGCGCAAGCGTCCTTCGGCGGGCGAACCGGCAGAATTTGTGGTCTGCGGATGTGCTAGGGGATACAATCGGACACCGAGCGGAGGCATACACCATATCATGCCGATTGACCCCATCGAACTCTCGCGCGAACTCATTGCCTTCAATACGATCAACCCGCCCGGCAACGAGCTGAGCTGCATTCGGCACCTGGAGAAAATTCTTAGCGATTCCGGACTGGAGACGTCGCTGCAAAATTTTGCTCCGGATCGGGCCAATCTGGTCGCCCGGATAGGAGGGGTCGGCAGGAATCCTCCGCTGTGCTTCACAGGTCATGTCGATACGGTCCCGCTCGGAAGCGCGCCCTGGAGTGTCGACCCGTTTGCGGGCGAGATTATCGACGGCAAGATGTACGGCCGTGGCTCGACCGACATGAAATGCGGTGTAGCGGCGTTCGTCGCGGCGATCGGTAACATGACCGCGCAGCTTGAAGGCACCAGTGGTGCGATTCTCGTCATTACTGCCGGAGAGGAAATTGGCTGCGAGGGGGCATTTCATCTGGCGCGCGCCGGCATTCTTGGACCGGCCGGCGCGATCATTGTGGCAGAGCCCACTTCAAATGCAGCACTGGTCGGACACAAAGGCGCCCTTTGGCTTCGCTTGACGCTCAAGGGCACTACTGCTCATGGATCGATGCCTCATCTCGGCATCAATGCGGCCTACAAAGCCGCGCGCGTAATCACCGCGCTAGAAACTTTCCAGTTCAACGTGGCGCCACACCGCTATCTGGGATCTCCGACCCTCAACGTTGGCACTGTTCACGCCGGGCTTAATGTAAATTCCGTTCCTGATCTCGCTGAAATCGGCGTCGATATCCGCAGCATTCCAGGGCTGGATCATTCCCGCATTCGGGAACATCTGAAGGCGGAGCTCGGCGAAGACGTTTCGTTAGAGACGATTGTCGATGTCGGCGCCGTCTGGACCGACCCCTCCCTCTCCTGGATCAGCGGCGTGTATGGGATCGTGCGCGACGTCACTGGAGAGGAGGCCGGCTCCGAACCCCGAACGGCGCCCTATTTTACGGACGCGTCGGCCTTAACCCCCGCCCTCGGCAACCCTCCAACCATCATCCTTGGCCCCGGCGAGGCCGCGAAAGCTCATCAGACAGATGAGTATTGTTCCGTTCAACGCATTCGGGAGGCGTCGGATATCTACGCAAGGCTTGCTGCAAAATGGAGCGAACGGTCGGAATAGCCGCTTCACCGGATCTCGTGATAGATTAACGGCGGCTGGCACCACGGGGCTCGATGGCAAGAAAGCTAAAGACTTATCAAACGTCGCTCGGTTTCTTCGATTTGGCTGTAGCAGCGCCTTCCATGAAGGCAGCCTTGGAAGCATGGGGCTCGAACAGCAACCTTTTCCATCAAGGCGCCGCGAACCAAACCGACGAGCCCGAGGTCGTCGCCGCGACCATGGCAAGACCCGGCATCGTACTCAGGCGCCCGGTGGGCTCGGGCGGCCCGTTCGCCGAACATGCTGGCTTGCCTACGGACCTCGCGGGCGACGTAGATGAACGGCGGAAACGGCTTCGCCCGAAGCCGAAACAGAAGTCGCCAATCAAGAGCAGTGAAAATGCAGCCCGACGGGCGGCGCGTGAGTACGAGATAACCGAGCGGCAGCGCCAAAGCGAGCGGCGGAAAGAGGAGGCCACAAGAGCGAAGGAGCGTCAGCGTCGCGAAAGCGCCGTCGCCAAGGCGCAAACTGCTCTCGACAAAGCGAAACGGGAACATGAAGCGAGGTCGGGCGCCATCGAAGCCGAGCGCGCCGCGCTCGAAATCCGGTCGAAAGCCGAAGATGCTCGGTGGGAAAAGCAACGGGAGAAGCTGGACGCCGCCCTGCGCAGAGCGCGGGCGCAGTAGGAACAGGCGGTGCTTGCGCCAAGCTGCGGAACGTGATGCGCCGGATGTCGGCCAGATGATCGACGGAGTGTTTGGCTGAAGTGATGTGGGTGGTTTCTCCCGAACAGACCTGCAAATTCCGGCCACGGAGCCTGGTTCTTCGCCGATCGTGAATTAATTGAAGCGCCGGTTTCTGTTACGGTCTGCTGCCTGCATCGGGTTAAGTCAGCGGGCGATCTCGCGTCTCAGGCATAAACATGACCGTCACAATGGTGAGAAGGCTGACAATTACCACGTACGCTGCAAACCAGCCTATTTTGTTCTGGTCGGCCCAATAGGTCTGCAGGTACGGAGCTGTTCCCCCAAAAGTTGCAACTGTGACCGAATACGATATGGCAACGCCTGATGCCCGAACCCGCGTTGGAAAAAGTTCGGCAAAGACAGCCGGGCAGATCGAGGTCCATGCAGCGAGGAAGACCAAGGCGACGGAGATTGAGAGGGTTAGCTGCCAAAACTCGCCCTGAATTAGATTTAACAGAGGCACGATCAGAATGGCCGATCCAAATCCGAAGATCAACAAATTAGGCCGACGGCCGTATCGATCCGAGATATGTCCCCAGATCGGGTGAGCTATTGCATATATGATAATTCCTATTGTCAGGGCGCCTAAAGCAGCCGGCGCGCTCATCTGTTTGAATCTGATCGCATAGTTGGAGATGCCGGAGATCCATGTGTGATACACGAGCGATGCGCCCGCTGTAAGGCCAACTACCTGAAGAACGGCAAGCTTATTGATCCATAAGCCATGCCACATTGTTTGGCGCTCGGATTGGTATACTTCGGCTACCTCTTCTCGAAAAACGCGCGTTTCTTCCAGGTCGCGGCGTAGCCACAGCGCGTATAAGCCAAGGAGCGCTCCAGCCGCGAACGGGATTCTCCAGCCATAACGTTGCATGGCATCGCCATCGAAAATGGAGGTGAGAAGCAGACCGGCCCCCGCAGCCGACAGCGCCCCACAGCTCACTGCGATAAACATGCTGCTCGCCCAGAGACCGCGATGTTTCGGCGGTGCGCTTTCGACAAGGAAAGTAAACGACGCCCCGATCTCGCCTCCCAAGCCGAATCCTTGGGTGAGACGGCCTAGCACCAAGAGAACAGGCGCCGAAAGGCCGATGCTGGCATAGGGGGGCGCTATTGCAATAATCAGGCTGCCGACGGCGGTTAAGACCATTGAAGCAAGCATGGCATACCGGCGACCCCGGCGATCTGCCAGCCAACCAAAAAATATTCCTCCAATCGGCCTGAACAGGAAACCGACCGCGAAGACAGCGAGACTTGCCAGGAGTGCTGCGCGTGGATCGTCGCGATAAAAGAACTGATGGGCGAAAAACGGTGCGAAAATCGCATATATGCTGAAATCGTACCACTCCAAGGCGTTTCCGATTCCCGCGCCGACGATAATCTTCCTTGCCGACGACTTGCTTGGGATCATATCGGCTTCGCCGTATGGTTTCGATGGTGCCTGCTTGAGCATGTCGGCCCCTGATCCATGCCTTGGTAAGGTTGAAGTTGATGTGACTGTGGTGGCGGATGCGACCATCGTGCAAAGCATCCCTTGTCGGGATGGATCACTCTGAAAGGGTAACTTCATAACGCTGCAGGAAGCTGCGACTCAGACCTGCAGCGTGTACCCAAGATCGAGATCGCAGGCCGCCTGCCCGCCTCTGAAGCCGACGTTTTCAGGGGTCGTTTCAACCAAAACAACCTTCACATCCTCTGCAGGAACTTCGAACGGTTGAAGATTTCGTACCATGGCCCGATATAATTCTCGTTTGGCTTCGAGGGACCGCCCCTCGAATAGAACAATCTCAATCCGCGTGAAGCGCTCTCCCGCTGCGAACGGCGTAAGATAACTGCCGGCCGAATGTTCTATGAGACGCGCCAACGGTTCGTCGTCCGGCGTTTTGAAAGCTTCCACAACCGCTTGGTGTATGGCTTCCAAAAACGCGGCTTGCTTGCCTTGAAGCCACGAGCCTCTCACCTCGGTTAGGATATCTGGCATTATTTACTTCCCTCTCGTTGTCGTTCTCTGGTTGACCTGAATGCTTACGGTGCTGCTTTATTCACCTTTTACTCTGTCTTCAGCAGCATCACCGGGTTGAGAAACCTCAATAGATCTCGTTGCAAGCGAAGCTGAAGAAGATCGTTTTCATTACCCAGCCTTCATCATTCCTCCGGCGCCGTAGCAGTTCTGCTCGCACGCTCAATGGCGAGTTAGCCGCGATGTTCTCGCCAAACTCGTGAGCGATTTGCATATACATCCCAGGTGGAATGACGTGACCAGCATGCCGGGCGCAACCGCTTTTGCCGCATTCCGATTATCGGCCCGTGCAAAACCAATCAATGCAACCGATTGGAGAATGCTTCGCGAAAAAATTTGTGCAGCGATGTTCATATGCTACTGCGTATATGGACAGTCGGACTCGGACAAACTGGAATTCAAGCATTGTGAATTCGGAAATACCTAACGTTTCCCTCGCCTAGAGTTCGTGAATGGAAATTGTCTGCTAACCGGCTGGTCAGTTCAACGTCTGCACGCTACGCTCTGGAGCGCTTCGCATCGAAGCATTTTCTGAAAATATCCGGAGCGTGAAAATATCAAACGGCGGCACTGCATCGATTTCTTTCGGGACCGGTCCATACCACGACAACGCGAAGGTTATCGGAATGCGTTTCGACTTGGCTGATTTGCGTCTTTTCTTAAGCGTAACGGAAAGCTCCAGTATCACTCAAGGCGCTAACAACGTTCATGTTGCCCCGCCCTCAGCCAGCGAGCGCATCCGAAATATGGAGCATGAGATAGGGACCGCCCTATTATTCCGAGAGTCGCGCGGCGTCAGACCAACGCCGGCAGGAATCGCATTGGCGCATCACGCACGCACCATTCTGAAGCAAAACGAGGTGATGCGCGGAGAACTGTCTGAATATGCCAACGGGCTAAGAGGACGCATTCGTCTGCTCTCAAATACGGCCGGCTTATCGGAATTCTTGCCGGATCTACTTTCAGACTATCTGCGTACTTACCAGAACATTGATTTGGAAATTGAAGAACGACCAAGCCATGAGATCATTCAGGCCATTTCGCGCGGAGCCGGGGATGCAGGAATAGTGGCTGACATTTTTCCGACTGGACAACTCAAAAGTTTTCCCTTCGTTGTCGACCAACTCGTTCTCGTCGTTCCGGCTGGGCATGCCTTTTCCGAACTAACAGGAGTAGAATTCAGCCAGGCTCTCACGCAAGGCTTTGTGGGCCTCATGCGGGATAGCGCTCTAATGGACCACCTTGAGTCGCACGCGGCTCGTTTGTCAAAAAGCATTCGTTGGAGGGTTCGCCTCGGTACCCTGGATGCCGTATGCCGGTTGGTCGAGCAGGGTATCGGCGTCGCCGTTGTTCCCGAGCGCGCTGCGGTCAGGGCGAAACTAAACGGAAATTTGGTCTGCATAAAGCTGTTGGATACCTGGGCACGACGCCGACTCATGATCTGCGTGCGAGAGTTGGACGGGTTGCCGAAGCATGCGCGACAACTGGTCGATCACATCTTGTCTAAATCGGAAAATTGAATTCCGCCACCTGGTCTCGGCGATGTACGCATTTTTCCGATGCCAGGTCGTACGACTTCACGCCGGTTGCGTTTACTTCGCTTCACTTGCCTTGATCCCGGAGCTTTCAACGAGATTTGCGACCCTGAGCATGTCAGCGGCGAACAGGCGTGCGTGCGCTTCAGGCGTTAACTCCTTGTCGGGAAATGGCAAGGTTCCGAGCTGCTTCAGCCTCTGCAGCAAACCTGGGTTGGACAGAGCCTTGCGGAGGGCTGAATTCAGCGCACCAATGGTCTCCACAGGCGTGCCTTTCGCCACATAGAGCCCGTGCCACATCGAGTAGCTGACCTCGGGCATGCCGAGTTCGGCGGTGGTCGGCACGTCCTTCAATTGTTCAATCCGTTCCGACGACGTAATAGCTATGCCGTGAAGCGTTCCCGCCTGAATCTGCGGCAGCGCGTTGGAGAAACGCATGTATCGGGTTTCTGTACGGAGCGGTCGTGGTTTTAGACGTCAGTCGCCCGGAAGGGCGTCCAGTACAGCAAATCGGCCCACTATGCCGCCCGATAGCGGGTGATCGTACCCGCGGGAGATGCCACGTCGCGGTGCTGCCAAGGTGGACATTCCGTGCGGCGTTAACGCTAACCCGTATTTCTTTGTCCATCCGGGTGCTGCGGCCGATATGCTCCCGGCATGAATGACGAATATCTCAAGGAATACGCTTTGCGCGTTCGAACGCTGGCGGAAAAAGCCGACCCGTTCATCAAGAAAAGACTGTTGGACTTGGCGGACCGGTACGACGCGAAGCTCGGCAGACCGACGAGGGCTGTTCGCTCGCTCAATTCATTGGCTGTGAATATCGCGCAGGCTGCGCCGAAGTGAAGGGCGGCGAGCGGCAACCTTTGGTGAAGCGCGGGTGGGAAACTCGGTATCAATAGAATGCGGCAATGGCGAAGGCCGCGGTTTGGGCATGCCGAAAATCAGACGCCATCGAACCGCGAGTTGATGATGCTGATAAAGCCAAACTAAGAACGCGGCTTGTTTCTGAGGTTTGCGACAGGTCTTTGCCCGCGGACGCCTTCTCCTTGGTCGTCGTTAGTAACTATAGAAAATTCCAGCGTTTCTATCCGGCCTTCCGGCATGTGGATGACTGAGAAGTCGCCGCTTGGCATTTACGTTGTGCACAACACAATCGCTGGTCACCAATAAATCCATCATCGGATTCGCGATGCAAAACATCGGCGGGATCAAGGCGCCGTGCGCAGAAAAGACAGCCGACAGATGGTCTACAGAAGATGTGGGTGGAACGTGGCTCGGACTCCAACTTTATAAAATAAATTCTAACTGTTTTAATAACTTAGCAATGAGCGACACAAAATACCGTGGCGGAGGGAGTGGGATTCGAACCCACGGTACAGTTTCCCGCACACACGCTTTCCAAGCGTGCGCCTTAAGCCACTCGGCCATCCCTCCGGGTACCTTCTCTTGGAGCGGCATGGCGACTTTTGCAAGAGACCGCGGTCACGACTGCGTCTATTTCCGCAACCATTTGAACATTTTCAGTATTTTGGCGTATTCCCAGGCCGGCGGCGCGCGAATGGCAGGGTCACGCTGCCCGTCCCACCGACAAACCAACCGCGCCACAGAGCAGCGTATCGTTTATTATGGCCTAGTGAATTCGCGCGCTGGTGCCGGCTGAGCGGAGTTGCCACAGCGTTTGCGGATCCGCTCCCGTGGGGTCGGCAGCGCCGCCCTTGCCCATAACTTCGTCCTGCAGGGTATAGACAAAACTGGCGAACCACTGCCGAATCGTGTTGCCGCGAAGCTTCGTCATCATCGCTTCCCAGCGCATGCGGCGCTCGGTCAACGGCATCGACAGCGCCATGGCCATCGTACGCGCCATGCCGTCGATATCGTGCGGGTTCACCAACAGCGCCGTATCAAGTTCGTTCGCCGCGCCTGCAAATTTCGACAGCACCAGCACCCCAGGGTCGGCGGGATTTTGGGCTGCGACATATTCCTTGGCGACCAGATTCATGCCGTCCTGCAACGGCGTCACCACACCGACCTGCGCGGTACGATAGAGGCCGGCCAGCACGGTCTGGCTAAAACCCTTGTTGAGATAGCGGATCGGAGTCCAGTCCACTTCGCCATGCCTGCCGTTCACATCGCTGATCAGCTTGGCGAGTTCGCTTTGCAGATTGCCGTAAGCTTCGATGGCGCCGCGTGAAGGCGTCGCGATCTGCAGCATCGACACCGAACGGCTCAAGGAAGGCTGCAGGGCCAACATGCGATCGAACGCATTGATCCGGTTAATCAGACCTTTGGAATAATCCAGCCGGTCGACCCCGATCGCCAGTTTCTCGCCGTTCAAACTGCGGCGCAAACGCGAAACGTCGGGGTGGGAAGAGGCCTTTGCTGCGTGCTGCGCAAATTTCTCCGGGTCTATTCCGATCGGAAAAACCGCTATACGTGACGTGCCGTAGCGCGATCTTACGACGCCGTCCGTGACGGTCAGGCCCAGGTCCGACACAAGATAGCCTTGGAAATTCTCGCAATCTTCTTCGGTCTGAAAGCCGATCAGATCATAGGCCAGCATCGCCTCGATCAATTCACGATGATTGGGGATGCCCCCGATGATTGCATGAGCCGGCCAGGGCGTATGCAGGAAGAACCCGAGTGGTTCGGTCACCCCGAGTTTGCGCATTTCGGCGCCAAGCGCGAGAAAGTGATAGTCCTGAATCCAGAATGCCGTGTCCTTTCTGCGGAAGCGCATCAGGGCCCGCGCCATGAAGGCGTTGACCTCGCGATAGGACTGATAGTCCTCCTGGGAAACCCGGATCAGGTCGGTGCGGGAGTGCAGCGCGGGCCACAGCGCAGAATTGGCAAAACCCTCGTAATATCCACCATAATGCGCGGCCGGCAAATCGATCATTGCCAGCGCGCCTTCTCCGAGCGATTCGATCTCGGCAAACGGCCCCTTGTGGGTTGCGTCCCGCACCCTGCCGCTAGAGCCCACCCAAATTGCGCCGGAATTCTCCACCACCGGCAATAATGCCGCCGCCAGGCCCCCCGTCATGGGTTCGTTGGCCTTTGCGCGCGCCACACGATTTGAAACGACGACGAGGTTCACAGAGTGCTCTTTCGAATGCAACCCAGCTTATAAACAGCCGTTCATCAATATGGTTCCTGGTCACGTTTCGACCGCATTGAGCCCAAACTTGATCAATCACGAACTCGGCTACGCAAATAGCCCGCGAACTCTGATATGCAAGAACGTCGCCACATTTTTAGGCTGCCGGCGGGGATGCGTCCTGACCGGGGAATGACGACCGCCTGATGGCAGGATGACAAGACAAATCGCGCCCAAGCCAACAGACGCCTGCAATTTAAGCAAACGCAGCCGTTTTATTATTCGAAGGCGTCCGGCGGCCGCAATTCGGTCAACGACTTTTCGTCGTCCAGCAGATGCGCGAGCCACTCCCGAACATCGCGCGGCTCATCGAAATGTCCGGCCACGCCATGTGCGCGCCTGCCGACGGAAAACGCCAACCCGCCCAGATCCGGCATAATGGCGAATACGGTTTCGTCGGTAACATCGTCTCCAATGAAGACCGGGCGGCGCCCTTTGAACGGCGCATGGGTCATTAATTCGAGCACCCCGCTCGCCTTGTTAAAACCGGAATGCTTGATCTCGCAAACGCATTTCCCGGGCAGCACTTCGATTGGCGCAGTCGGCAAATCGGCCCTGATCAGGGAAACCGCTGCATAGATGGCCTTTTCTGCGTGCGGCGCCAGCCGATAGTGAAGCGCGAGGGAATAGCCCTTGTCTTCGAGCAGGATACCGGGGCTGAGCTGGGCGATGGCAGCCAGACGCTTCTTCAATTCCTTGTCCATGGGAGGGGCATGACTGGCGACGGCTTCGTTATCGATCGAGAGCCGCATTTCCGCGCCATGGCCGCCGACCGCCGGAAATTCAGCAGGTGCGAATATCAGGTCGATGTCGTTGAGCGAACGCCCGCTGACCAGCGCCAGGGCGCCCGAGGTCCGCGCCAGCAGGCGGTCGAGCGTTTTCGCCAGGCCCGGCGGCACCCAGACTTCACGGGGCGTGGGCGCGAGATCAAGCAAGGTGCCATCGATATCGAGTAACAGCGCGCATTCCCCCAGATGGGGTATCAACGCTCTGGGGACCGGAACGGATTCCGGCACCTCTTCGTCTAGTTCCTGCGGCGGCATATCCATCACATCCTGTGTCATCTCATCTTACTCCACAACGGCAAGCGGCCTTGCAACCGATTCCAGCGGCTGACGCTCCGCGGCGATACAATAACGCCACGCAATTGCCGCCGCCCCCACCATCAGTCCCGCTCCGAGGAGATAGCCGGCGAAAACGCTATTCCGCGACCCGGTATCGATCAGCGCGCCCAGCAGGGCCGGGCCGGCGACGCCGCCGATCCCGGTCCCGACGGCATAGAACAGGGCGATGGCCAGCGCGCGGACTTCCAGCGGAAACGTCTCGCTGACCGTGAGGTAAGCGGCACTCGCGGCCGGCGAGGCAAAAAAGAAAATCACCATCCAGGCGATGGTCTGGGTTTGCGCACTCAGCACGCCGATCGAGAACAGATAACCCGACAGGGCCAGCAAAACGCCGGAAACGCCATAGGTGAGCGTAATCATGGTTCGGCGTCCCAGAGTATCGAACAGCCGGCCGAGCAGCAGCGGGCCCAGAAAATTACCAGCGGCGAACGGCAAGAGATACCAGCCGACCTGATTTGAAGCGATGCCAAAGAAATCGGTCAACACCAGCGCGTAGGTAAAGAATATCGCGTTGTAGAAAAACGCCTGCGCGGTCATCAGTGCCAGACCGACCATTGAGCGCTGGCGGTAGACGTGAAACAGCGTGTGAACAATCTCGCCGAGCGGCGTATGACTGCGCATCTTCAATTTTATTTTCGGCCCTCCCCGTTGGCCCTGCTCCATGCCTGTTACCGATCGCTCTATGTCGGCGACGATCTTGTTTGCAAGGTCCGGCTGACCGTGAATCATCAGCCAGCGTGGACTTTCGGGAATCCACAGCCGCATCACGAATACCACCAGCCCGAGACAGGCGCCGGTCAAATACGCCAGCCGCCAGCCGAGATCAGGCCCGATCACATCAGGATCGAGCAGCACGATCGCGCTGACCGCTCCCATTGCCGCGCCGATCCAGAAGCTGCCGTTGATCACAAGGTCGGTCCATCCGCGATAGCGCGCCGGCACCAGTTCCTGGATCGTCGAATTGATCGCGGTATACTCGCCGCCGATGCCGGCGCCGGTCAGGAATCGAAACAGCGCATAACTCGCGACGCTCCAAGATAATGCGGTCGCCGCCGTCGCCGTGAGATAAAGCGCCAGCGTGATAAAGAACAGTTTCTTGCGTCCGATCCGGTCGGTGAGCCAGCCGAACCCAAGCGCGCCGAGCACGGCGCCGGCGAGATAAGCGCTGTTGGCAAAGCCGATATCGAAATTAGTGAACCGAAGCGCCGGGCTTTCCTTCAATGCTCCTGACAAAGCACCAGCCAGCGTAACCTCCAACCCGTCCAGTATCCAGGTAATGCCAAGCGCTGTTACCACCCGGGTATGAAAAGTGCTCCAGCGCAGGCTGTCCAGTCGCGAGGGAATGTCGGTTTCGATGACGCGGCCGCTGTCTGGCTTGCCGGGCTGGATTTGACGCTCGTTCGAGGCCGACGGCGCACTGCGGGTATCGGAATTCATCTACAACAAGCTCACCGAACCTGGCCAAACAAGAACCGCCCGGAACATTGAGTTCCAGGGTTCGCAGAAGCAACAGCTCTGGGATCATATAATATCAACGCTCATCGCAGCGAGAGGTTCCCCGCGGCGGCGATTTGGGGATCGCGTGAGCAGGATCGTCTTCAGAGTGGGCTGCAGTGCAATAACGACTCGCCGATCTGCATACGTGGTCACCGATCAAGCGGGATGATGGTACCCGAAGCCGGCGCCAAGCCTTCATGCCGCCTTCTGCCGTCCTGCCCAAAGCCAAAGCGGCGTGGGTCCCGCCTTCACGAGGCCCGGCCCGGAGGCCGCGCTCCCCTGGACGAAAAATCGGTGTTGCAAAGTCATCTCGCCATGCCTCTAATTGGAATAATTAAAAGGCAGCGGGAGGTTTAGGGTGTCGACAGTCAAATTGACGGTAAACGGCAAGGCAGTTTCGGCCGATGTCGAGGACCGGACGCTTCTTGTCCATCTCTTGCGCGATCATCTGGGCCTGACCGGTACTCATATCGGTTGCGATACCAGCCAATGCGGCGCTTGTGTCGTGCACGTCGACGGGGCCGCCGTGAAATCTTGTACGGTAATGGTCGGACAGGCCGACGGAGCCAACGTCACCACCATCGAAGGCATCGCCAAGGGCGACGAGCTGCATCCGATGCAGGCCGCGTTCCGGGACAACCACGGACTGCAATGCGGTTATTGCACGCCGGGCATGATCATGACGTCGATTGACATGGTTGCACGCTACGGCTCCGACCTTGACGAGGCAACGGTGCGTCAGGAGCTCGAAGGCAACATCTGCCGCTGCACCGGCTATCACAATATCGTCAAGGCGGTGCTCGACGCCGCGAGCCGCATGAAGGTGCCGCAGGCGGCCGAGTAACTCATCAAATCATTCCATTCACGCCATGCGATGGAAATGGCGGACAACGCTCCGGTAGGGAGACCAAATATGGGTATCGAAGGCGTCGGCGCTCGCGTAGTGCGCAAGGAAGACAAGCGCTTCATCACCGGCAAGGGCCGTTACGTCGACGACATTCGTCTGCACGGCATGACCTACGCCGCATTCGTACGCAGTCCCCACGCCCATGCCAGGATCAAAAGCATCGATGTGAGCGATGCGAAGAACAAGCCGGGCGTAGTCGATGTGCTGACCGGGCAGCAGATCGTCGACGACAAGATCGGCAATCTGATCTGCGGGTGGATGATCCATTCCAAGGATGGCTCGCCGATGAAGATGGGGGCGTGGCCTGCGATGGCCCCGGACACCGTGCGCTTCGTAGGCCAGGCGGTCGCCGTGGTCATTGCCGAAACCCGCAACCAGGCGCGCGACGCCGCCGAAGCCGTCGTGGTCGACTATGACGAGCTTCCCGCCGCGGCCGACATCAAGGCGGCGATCGCGACGGGGGCCCCGCAACTTCATCCCGAGGCCCCGGGCAATGTGATCTACGACTGGACCATTGGCGACGAGGCGGCAACGGATGTCGCCTTCAAGGCCGCGGCTAATGTTGTGTCGCTCGACATCACCAACAATCGGCTGGTACCGAATGCGATGGAGCCGAGAGCTGCGATTGCCGACTACGACTCCGCGGAAGAACATTTCACGTTGTATACAACCTCGCAGAATCCGCATGTGGCACGCCTGGTGCTGTCGGCGTTCTACAACATCGCCCAGGAACACAAGCTTCGGGTAATCGCGCCGGACGTCGGCGGCGGTTTCGGCTCGAAGATTTTCATCTATCCGGAAGAAATGGTGGCGCTGTGGGCCTCGAAGAAAACTGGCCGCCCGGTGAAATGGACCTCTGACCGCACCGAAGCCTTTCTCACCGATGCGCACGGCCGCGATCATGAGACCAAGGCCGAGATGGCGTTCGACAAGGACAACAAGATCACGGCGTTGCGGGTGAAAACCTACGCCAATCTCGGCGGCTACATGTCGCTGTTCTCGTCCTCGGTGCCGACCTATCTCTACGCCACGCTGTTGTCGGGCCAGTACAACATCCCCAACATCTTCGCCGAGGTGATCAGCGTCTATACCAATACGACACCGGTCGATGCCTACCGCGGCGCGGGCCGGCCCGAAGCGAGTTTTGTCGTGGAGCGGCTCTTGGAAACCGCGGCACGCCAGTTCAAGGTCGATCCGGCCGAGTTGCGGCGCAAGAATTTTATTACCGCGTTCCCGCACCAGACCCCGGTGATCATGGCCTATGACGCCGGCGACTTTAACGCCTCGCTGGATGCGGCGATGAAGGCGATCGACTACGCGGGCTTCGCCGCGCGCAAGGCAAAAGCCAAGAGCGAAGGCAAGCTGCGCGGCATCGGCCTGTCGTGCTACATCGAAGCTTGCGGCATCGCGCCGTCGAAAGCGGTCGGCAGCCTCGGCGCCGGCGTCGGCCTGTGGGAATCGGCCGAGGTGCGGGTCAATCCTGTCGGCACCATTGAAATCCTCACCGGTTCGCACAGCCACGGCCAAGGCCACGAGACAACCTTCGCGCAGGTGATTTCGGAACGGCTGGGCATTCCGATCAGCCAAGTGTCGATCGTCCACGGCGACACCGACAAGGTGCAGTTCGGCATGGGCACTTACGGTTCGCGCTCGGCGGCGGTCGGACTCTCCGCCATCGTCAAGGCGATGGAGAAGATGGAAGCCAAGGCCAAGAAGATCGCGGCGCATCAACTGGAGGCGTCCGAGGACGACATCGTGATCGAGAATGGCGAATTCAAAGTCACCGGCACCGACAAATCGATTGCGCTGCCGATGGTGGCGCTTGCTGCCTACACCGCGCATAACCTGCCCGACGGCATGGAGCCGGGCCTTAAGGAAACTGCGTTCTACGACCCGACCAATTTCACCTTCCCGGCGGGGTCGTATATCTGCGAGGTCGAGGTCGACAGCGGCACCGGCAAGACCTCGTTCGTGAATTTCGTCGCAGCCGACGATTTCGGACGGCTGATCAATCCGATGATCGTGGAGGGTCAGGTTCATGGCGGCCTCGCCCAGGGCATCGGCCAAGCGCTGCTGGAAAACGCCGTGTACGACTCAAGCGGTCAGTTGCTGACGGCGAGTTTCATGGACTACGCCATGCCGCGTGCGGAGGATCTGCCCTCGTTCAACGTCTCCCACACCATGACGCTGTGTCCAAGCAATCCGCTCGGCGTCAAGGGTTGCGGCGAGGCCGGCGCGATCGGCGCATCCGCCGCCGTCATCAACGCCATCACGGACGCGATCGGCAACAATAATCTCGGAATGCCTGCGTCTCCGGATCGTGTCTGGCACGCGATCCATGGGTAACTCGTCCTCCCGGGGCGCAACGCGCGTACCCGGTATATAGAGTACCGCCAAACGCCTGATTCCGGGTCTGCACGCAAAAGCGCGCATGTCGGAAGGACGGGGGAAAGATTACAGGGAGTTCGACCATGCACCAGACAACCTATCACCGCCCTGCAAGCGTCGATGAAGCCGCGGCGCTGTTCGCCAAGGGCTCGGATCCGAAATATCTCGCCGGCGGCCACACGCTATTGCCGGTAATGAAGGCCCGGCTCGCCTCGCCGACCGACGTGATCGATCTTGCGAAGATCAAGGACCTGGTCGGCATCCAGTCATCGGGCGATGCGCTTACCATCAAGGCCGCGACGACCTATTTCGACATCATGAGCAGCGCGGACGTGAAGAACAGCATTCCGGCGCTTGTCTATTTGACATCGGTGCTCGGCGACCCGGCGGTGCGCTACCGCGGCACCATCGGCGGCTCCATCGCCAACAACGATCCGGCGGCGGATTATCCGGCCGCCGTGCTGGCGCTGAACGCCACGGTCAACACCAACAAACGCGCGATCGCTGCAGATGATTTTTTCACAGGCCTGTTTGCGACCTTGCTGGAAGACGGCGAGATTATCACTTCGATTTCGTTCCCGGTGCCGTCCAGGGCGGGTTATTCGAAGATGCGGCATCCCGCGTCCCGCTTCGCGCTGACGGGCGTGTTCGTCGCCAAAAGCAGATCGGGCGACGTTCGTGTCGCCGCCACCGGCGCATCGCAGAACGGCGTGCTGCGCGTGCCGGCGATCGAGGCGGCGCTGAAAGCTAATTTTTCGTCCGCCGCACTCGACAACGTCACGATTTCTCCCGATGGCTTGCTGTCGGACATCCACGGCTCGGCTGCCTATCGCGCCAACCTGGTCAAGGTGATGGCGCAGCGCGCAGTCGACGCCGCCGAGGCCGGCTAATCGCACGCGCACCGTCATTGCGAGCGCCAGCGAAGCAATCCAGTACCGCGCAGAGAGCTGGATTGCTTTGTCGCTGCGCTCCTCGCAATGACAAATGACCCAACCGGATATCAAAACTTGCAAGAAACATTGAACGCGTCTTCAAATACTCAGCAACGTGCGGCCGGCCCGCTCGCCGGCATCCGCATTGTCGAATTCGCGGGGCTTGGACCCGGACCGTTCGCGTCGATGATGCTCGCGGATATGGGCGCGGACGTCGTGACGCTGATGCGTGGCGAACAGAAGCAGGGCTTGCGCGGCGTCGTCATGATGCGCGGCCGCCGGCAGATCGCGTGCGATCTGAAAGACAAGACCTGCATCGCGGACGTGTTAAAGCTGCTCGAAGGCGCCGACGTCCTGATCGAAGGCTATCGCCCCGGCGTGATGGAACGACTCGGTCTCGGACCCGACGCGGTATTGGCGCGCAACAAGCGTATCGTCTATGCGCGCATGACCGGTTGGGGCCAGTCCGGTCCGCTGGCGAATGCGGCCGGCCACGACATCAATTATATCGCGCTGACCGGCGCACTGCATGCGATCGGAACCAGGGACAGGCCGGTGCCACCGCTCAACCTGGTCGGTGATTACGGCGGCGGCGCGTTGTATCTGGTGGTCGGAATTCTGGCGGCGCTGCTCGATGCACAGAAATCCGGCGAGGGCCAGGTCGTCGATGCCGCGATGTGCGATGGGGCTGCGTCGCTGATGTCGCTGTTCTGCGAACTGACTGCAATCGGCCGCTGGCAGGACGGCCGGGAATCCAATTTGCTGGACGGCGGCGCGCATTTCTACGGCACCTATGAATGTAAGGACGGCGAATTCATCTCGCTGGGCTCGATCGAGCCGCAGTTTTACGCGGAGTTGCGCCGGCTCGCCGGACTCGACGGCCCGTTCTACGACGGCCAGATGGACGCCAAGCAATGGCCGGCGATGAAAGCGAAGATGGCGGAAGTATTCAAGGCCAAGACCCGCGCCGAATGGTGCGCGATCATGGAGGGCACTGACGTCTGTTTCGCGCCGGTGCTGTCGCTATCCGAGGCGCCGAGGCATCCGCACATGGCGGAACGGAAGATTTTTGTCGATCTTGACGGCGTCGTGCAGCCCGCGCCGGCGCCGCGCTTCTCCCGCACCCCGTCGGCGATCCGCAAGACGGTGGCGGCGGAGTTAGCCGAAGTGGCCAAGGAATGGGGAAGCGGACGCTGATCTTCTCGTCACGGCCGGTTTGTCCCGGCCATCCGCGTCTTCTCTTTCATCAGCGCAGTAAAAACGTGGATGCCGGGACAAGTCCGGGCCTCATGACCATGGGCAGCTTCGCGTCCCGTCACGCCGCGGTCTTGTCGCCGAGCGTCAGTACCCCGCGCCGGATCTGATCCTCCTCGATCGATTCGAACAGCGCCTTGAAATTGCCTTCGCCGAAACCGTCGTCGCCCTTGCGCTGGATGAACTCAAAGAAAATCGGGCCGATCGCGTTGGCCGAGAAAATCTGCAGCAGTACCTTGGTTTCGCCGCCTTCGACGACGCCTTCGCCGTCGATCAGGATGCCGTCGCGCGCGAGCCGAGCAACATCTTCGCCGTGTTTCGGCAGCCGCGCGTCGATCTTCTCGAAATAGGTTTCCGGCGGCGGCGGCATGAATGGCAGCCCGTCGGCGCGCAACCTTTCCACGGTACGATAGATATCCCTTGCGCCGCAGGCGATGTGCTGGATGCCCTCGCCGCGATAGACGTTGAGGTATTCCTCGATCTGGCCGGAATCGCCGGCGTCCTCGTTGATCGGAATCCGGATCTTGCCGTCGGGGCTGGTCAGCGCGCGGGAAAACAGGCCGGAGGCGCGGCCTTCGATATCAAAGAACCTGATTTGGCGGAAGTTGAACAGTCTTTCGTAGAAGCCGGTCCAGACATCCATGCGGCCACGGTGGACGTTGTGGGTGAGGTGATCGAGATAGAACAGCCCGGCGCCCTCCGGGCGCGGATTTTTCGCGCCCAACCACTCGAATTCGGCGTCGTAAGCCGAGCCCTTCACGCCATAGCAATCGACGAAGTACAACAGGCTGCCGCCGATGCCCTTGATCGCGGGGACATCGAGCGTCTTCTGCGCGGAGGAATGCTCGGCCGGCTCCGCGCCTAGCGACAGCGCGTGCGCATAGGCCTGCTTTGCATCGACCACGCGGAATGCCATCGAGGGCGCGCAGGGGCCGTGCTTTGCGACGAAGTCGAAACCGTGGGTGCCGGGCTGTTCGTTGATCAGATAATTGATGTCGCCCTGGCGATACGCCGTGATCTTCTTGGTCTTGTGCCGAGCCACCGGCATATAACCCATCAGCTCGAACAGCGCGTGCAATTCTTCCGGCTTCGGATGCGCGTATTCGACGAATTCAAACCCGTCGGTGCCGACAGGATTGTCCGGCGTAATCGTGGCGGCCGGCGCGTCGTGCGGAAATGGACCCATGGCTGATCTCCCTGACTTGCTTAGTTGATAGCCCGCCGTTCAGACCGCAAGGCGGCTGAAGGAGGTTTAAAGGCCGCCAGCCGTGTCCCCGACGCGGTGCAGCGTTGTTCACGGCCCCAGGGCCGGGACCGTACCAGACGCCGACGCTCGCCAAGGCGCCCGCTCAGCAGCGCACCGCTTCGCAAGTGCTGCGTCCGGGAGGCGCGCTACAGCGCCGGCACAATCGTCCCCTCGACTTCGCCGAATCCCACGCGAAAACCGTTGCCCTGGCACCAGCCGCGCATGGTCAGCGAGTCGCCGTCTTCCAGAAACGTGCGCTTCTCGCCGCCCGGTAATTCGATCGCCGCAGTACCGTTCCAGCTTATTTCCAAGAGGCTGCCGCGCTCACTCTCTTCCGGCCCGCTGATGGTGCCGCTTCCCAACAAATCGCCGACATTCATTGCGCAGCCGCTCGACGCATGATGCACGAGTTGCTGAACCGACGACCAGTACATGTATTTGAAATTGGTGCGGCAGATATTTTGCGGTTCATTCATCCGCGGCGTGCGCAGACCGACATCGAGCACTATATCATAATTATTGGCGCCCGCCTGCCGCAGATAGGACAGCGGCGTTGGTTCCTGCGCGGGGCCGTGGACGCGGAACGGCTCCAGCGCTTCGCGGGTGACGATCCAGGGACTGATGGAGGTGGCGAACGCCTTGGCCTGAAACGGACCGAGCGGCACATATTCCCACTGCTGGATATCCCGCGCGCTCCAGTCGTTGAGCAGTACGAAGCCGAAAATCATTTCTTCGGCCTGTTGTTCGGTCAGCATCTCACCCATCGGCGATGGCTGGCCGACCACTACGCCCATCTCCAGTTCGAAGTCGAGCCGCTTGCACGGTCCGAAGCTCGGCAGTTCTTCACGCGGGGGCTTCAGTTGACCGCGCGGCCGGCGTACCGTCGTGCCGCTGACGACGACGGTGGACGCGCGGCCGTTGTAACCGATCGGAATATGCAGCCAGTTCGGCAGCAGCGGATTGGTCCTGTCGCGGAACATGGCGCCGACATTGGTGGCGTGCTCCTTCGACGAATAGAAATCGGTATAGCCGGCGACCGCGATCGGCAGATAGAGTTTTGCGTCTTTTATCGGCACCAGGGCACGCCTTCGCAACTCATCATTGTCGCGCAGATCCGGATTGTCGTGACGCAGCAACTTGCTGATCCGCGCCCGCGTGCGCGACCACACCTTCGGCCCCAGCGCCATAAAGCGGTTTAAGCTCGGCGCCGCGAACACGCCGAGTTCGCCGACGTCCAGTCGCCCGTCCTGATCGAGTTCGCAAAGATCGAGCACGTAGTCGCCTATCGCCACACCGACGCGCGGGACCAGCCCGTCCTTTGCCGAGAACACGCCGTAGGGCAGGTTCTGGATTGGGAAATTCGATGCCGGATCGATATCGATAAAAGAGCGCAGCGTGGGGTCGTTGGGATGGGACACTTGATTCTCCAATTAGAACACCCGCCGTCATGCACGGCCTTGTGCAGGGCATCCGCGTCTTTTTTGCATCCAAGACGTGGATGGCCGGGACAAGCCTGGCCATGGCGGGGCAATAGCTCGCGGACTCTCACGGCCGGTTCGGATCGAACCGCTTCTCCAGCCCGTTCCAGCAGTCCGCATAGTCATCCTGCAGCGTCGCCGACTTCGCCGCGAATTCGGTGACGCGTTGCGGATATCGTGTCTCGAACATGAAGGCCATGGTGCCCGTCAGCTTGACCGGCTTCAATTCGTTGTTGCTGGCGTGGTCGAACGCCTCGCGATCCGGGCCGTGCGGCAGCATCATGTTGTGCAGGCTGATGCCGCCCGGCGCAAATCCCTGCGGCTTGGCGTCGTAGACGCCGTAGATCAAGCCCATGAACTCCGACATGATGTTCATGTGGTACCACGGCGGGCGGAAGGTGTTTTCCGCCACCGCCCAGCGCTCCGGGAAAATTACGAAGTCGATATTGGCAGTGCCGGCGGTTTCCGACGGCGAGGTTAGCACCGTGAAGATCGACGGATCGGGATGGTCGAAGCCTATGGCGCCGACCGGCGAAAAGGCGCGCAGGTCATATTTGTAGGGCGCGTAGTTGCCGTGCCATGCCACCACGTCGATCGGCGAATGCGGCAATTTGGTCATCCATAATTGCCCGCCCCACTTCACGAATAATTCGGTCGGCGTGTCGCTATCTTCATAGGCCGCGACCGGCGTTAGAAAATCGCGCGCGTTGGCGAGGCAATTGGCGCCGATCGGGCCGCGCTCCGGCAGCGTGAAGGCGCCACCGTAGTTTTCGCAAGCGTAGCCGCGCGCCGGGCCTGCGGGAATTTCGACGCGGAATTTGACGCCGCGCGGAATCACCACGATTTCGCCGGGCGCGGCGTCGATGCGGCCGAATTCGGTCACGAAGCGCAGATTGCCCTGCTGCGGAACGAACATCATCTCGCCATCGGCGTTGTAGAAATGCTGGTCCACCATCGACGCGGTGATGAGATAGACATGCGCGGCCATCCCGGCCTGGGTATTGGCGTCGCCGGCCGTGGTCATGGTCTGCACGCCCTGCAGGAAGGTCATGTGCTGCTCCGGGATCGGCGTGGGGTCCCAGCGCAGTTGCGCGATCGGCAGTTCGTACTCCTGGCAAGGTGCTGTGCGCCACAGTCCTGCGTCGACCTTGCCGAAGCGGCCGGAATGGCGCACCGACGGCCGGATCCGGTACAGCCACGAGCGCTCGTTGCTGCCGCGCGGCGCGGTGAAGGGCGACCCCGAGAGTTGCTCCGCATACAGTCCGTAGGCGCAGCGCTGCGGCGAGTTGCGCCCCATCGGCAGCGCGCCTGGCAGCGCCTCGGTCTCAAAAGAGTTGCCGAAACCGGACATGTAGCCCGGCGTGACTTGGCCTGCCGATTTGGCGACGACGTCAGGGGCTGCATTGTAATTCATGATACATTCCTCTATCCGTTTGCGCCTGATCTTGCCCGAAAACCTCCCGCACGAGGGCATGCTTTTCGGGATCATGCGCCTTGCAGGCTGGCCCACATTTCCAGATCGCGCTTGTCGGTCCAGATCACGGGATCGTCGATCCCCGACGCCTCGTCGAACGCGCGCGAGACATTGAACGGCAGGCAGTGCTCGTAGATCGCGAAGCTTGAGAACTTCGGGTCCATCACGTCACGGGTCGCCGCCATGGTTTCCTTCAGGTTTCTTCCCCTGGCGACTGATGCCTCGGCGGCCCCGTAAAGCGTGCCGACAAAGTCGCGCGTCATCGCGATAGCGTCGCGTCCCGTTGCCACGCCCTTCAAGGCGTCGCCACGTCCCGGCGCGATCGCCCTGGGGTTGAACGCGCGAATCTCATTCAGCGTCGTCGGCCACTCGCGCAAATGCGCATCGCCGCAATAGCAGGCCGAATGATATTCGATCAGGTCTCCGGAAAACATTACCTCCGCATCCGGCACCCATGCAACGATGTCGCCGGACGTATGCCCCGCGCCGAGCGACATCAGGCGCACCTCGCGTTTGCCCAGGTAGATCGACATGTCGGTTTCGAACGTCAGCGTCGGCCAGGTCAGGCCTGGAATGCTCTGGGCATCCTGGAACAGTCGTGGGAAGCGGCCGAACTCGGAATCCCAGTCCTGCTGGCCACGCTCCTCGATCAGCCGATAGGTTTCCTGCGAGGCGATGACGCCTTGCGCCCTGTACGCGGAGGCGCCGAGCACCCGCACCGCGTGGTAATGCGACAGCACTACGTATTTGATCGGCTTGTCGGTGACGGCGCGGACCCGCTCGATCACCTTGTTCGCCATCGCCGGGGTCGCTTGGGCGTCGAACACGATGCAGCCGTCGTCGCCGACAATCACCGCGGAATTCGGATCGCCCTCGGCGGTGAAGGCGTAGAGGTCGGTGCCGATCTCGGAGAAGGTGATTTTCTTCTCCGCCATGTCGGTGGTGGATGCGAAACCTCTGGCCATCAGTTCATCCCCTTTTCAAACGTCGAGCCAACTCGTCGTTGCGAGCAACAAGGCATGTCGAAGCATGCAGGGCCGATTAGCGAAGCGTAATCCGCCGATCCTGACGCGCCAAGCGGCGGAATACGCCGCCGGCTAATCCGCCCTATGTGCTGCACAAAATCTCGAACGGTCATTGTTGTTGCTGTTGCTGCTGCTGGCCGCCAGCCACCAGCCGCCGCTTTGCCAGTTCGATCGCTTCGCCAAGCACGTCGAGATCGCCGATATGGTTGGCAAGAACGAGCACCAGCGCGGCGTCGAGATCGGCGCTTTGCTCGCCGCTCAAGCCACGATGCGCCTCGACGATCATGCGGAACGCATCGTCGGGTTTTGCGAAATTCGAACTGGTGGACAGCGCCATCACAAGACCCCGTCGGTCGCGGTAGCGCGCGCCAGCGCGGCATCGATTGCGCTGCGCGAGGGATGCCGGAAACGCGCGGCGACATAACCGTCGGGGCGCAGCAGATAGCCCGTACCCGGCGCGGCATCGTAACGCGCGCCAAGCAGTCCCGACGGATCGCCGAAATCACCCTTGTCTATCCTGATGATGCTGACGTCCTCTGGAACGCCGGTCACCGCGCCGTTGGTAAACTCCAGCAATGTAAACTTCGTTCCTCGCTTGACGAACGCGTCGGTCAGAAACGAGCCGCCGTCGCGCGCGGCCAACGGCGCATCCGGCATCGAGGCGCCCGGGCGCGGGCCGCCGCGCCAGCAGTCGCCATCCGGAGTCGAGAGCGGCGTGTCATAGACCGAAGGCACCGACAGCCGTCCGCCGTTGATCATGCGCTTGCCGAATTCGGTTTCCTTGGCAAGCGACAGCACCGCCTGCCGCAACCGCGCTTCCTGACGCGTGGCGGGCGCCATGAAATCGGTCGAGCGGGTAGACTCGCGAATGTTTTCGTCGGCGGCCGCGCTACGCTCGACCTGGTAGCTTTCCAGCAGGCGCTCCGGCGAACTGCCCCTCAGCACGCGCGCGAGCTTCCACGCCAGGTTCTCCGCATCCTCCAGGCCGGAATTGGCGCCGCGGGCGCCGAACGGCGACACCTGGTGCGCGGCATCGCCGGCGAAGATCACGCGGGCATGGATGAATTTGTCCATGCGCCGGCACTGGAATTTGTATAGGGATATCCACACGAATTCGAATTTGTCGTGACCCAGCATCCGCGCGAGCCGGGGCCGCACGTTCTCCGGCAGCTTTTCCACAGCCGGATCCGCATCCGGACCAAGTTGCAGATCGATTCGCCAGATATCGTCGGGCTGCCGGTGCAGCAATGCCGAACGCCCGGCGTGAAAGGGCGGATCGAACCAGAACCAGCGCTCGGTGGGGAATTCCGCCGTCATCTTGACGTCGGCGATCAGAAACTGATCCTCGAAGACCTGTCCCGTGAAATCGGCGCCGACCATCCGCCGTAATGACGAACGCGCACCGTCGCACGCCACGACGTATTGCGCGGCGAGCCGATACGGTCCATCCGGCGTTTCGATCGTCAGGACCACATGATCGTTGCGCTGTTCGAGTGCTGCGACCCTGTTGCGCCAGCGCAGATTGATCTCCGGCAATTGCGCCGACCGCTCGATCAGGTATGCCTCGGCATAGAACTGCTGCAAATTGATGAAGGCCGGCATCTTGTGGCCCTGCTCCGGCAGCAGGTTGAACTGATAGAGCTGATCGGCGCCATGAAAAATCTTGCCGACGCTCCACACTATACCTTTCTCAACCATGCGGTCGGCCACGCCAAGCCGGTCCCAATATTCCAGCGAACGCTTGGAGAAGCAGATTGCGCGCGACCCCTCGCCGATCCGGTCGGCGTCGTCCAGCAGCACTACCGGCTGGCCGCGCTGCGCAAGATCGATCGCCAGCGACAATCCCACCGGCCCGGCGCCAACCACCACCAGCGGATGTTCGGCCGCGCCGGCACGATCCTGGTCGGGATGGCGGCGATAGCCGAATTGGGTGGAGGGCTGCTGCGTCATGCGCTCACCTTGCCATGGGCAAGAAACCTGATACCGCCTAAGATAGTCTCACATGCAACGATCTAAACGCTTCGCGCGTTCAGCCGTCAACCCAAATTGGAGCGGGTTTTGGCCAAACTCGACCTTTTCAAATTCGTGCCGTTCCGGCTGAACCGGCTGGCGGCCGAAGTCAGCGCCGCGCTATCCGGCGAATACCAGGAGCGGTACGGGCTGGATATCCCGGAGTGGCGCGTGCTGGCGACGCTGGGATTTCGCTTTGAGCCCTGCAGCGCCCAATACATCGCGCATTGCACCCGGACCCACAAATCGACGATCAGCCGCGCGGTCACCGCCCTGATGCAGCGGCAACTGGTCGAGCGCGTCGAGAATAAGGACGACCGCCGCGAATTCCGGTTGCGCATGACGGCCAAGGGGCGCGGGCTGTATGAGGAACTGATCCCGCGTCTCAAACGGAAAGAACGCGACATCATGTCCTGTCTTACCGCGCAGGAGCGCGAAAATTTTGCGCATGCCCTCGGCAAGATTGAGAAGAGCCTCGATCTGGTGCTGACCAGCAGGCAGGCGAGCGAGACCGAGGCGTACTGACTATCCGTCATGGCCGGGACAAGCCCTACTGGATGCACACATCTCATCATACGCGGGTCAAGCCCGGCCATGACGGCAGCGTGGTCAGGCAAACGAGCGCGACGGCGGCAGATGCAGCGCATAGGCGTCCACCTTGTCGCTTGCGCGGGGATAGATTTCCGTGACCTGCGGATCATGGCCGGGAATGGCGCGGTCGGGATGGCCGGCAAGGCGCTTGACGATCTCCCAGCCTTCCATCATGTCGCCGACATTGTAGACGATCGGAAACGGGATTTTGCGCTGCATGTTGCCGTAATAATGCGAGGCGTCGGACGCCAGCACTACCGGGCCGCGCGCGGTTTCGACGCGCACCACCTGCAGCCCGTCGGAATGGCCGCCGACGCGATGCAGCGTAACACCGGGGGCGACCTCGCCGTCGCCATTATGAAAGGTCACGCGCTCGCTGAATACATGGCGCACCATCAGCGTCACGTGATCCACCGAAAACGGATGTCGCAGCGCGCCGTGGCACATGCAGCGGCCGGTGGCGAAACTCATTTCGCGGTCCTGCAGATGGAAGTGCGCGTTGGGAAAGCGGTCGAGATTGCCGGCATGGTCGTAGTGCAGATGGGTGACGATCACGTTTTCGATCGCGGAGGCATCGACTCCGAACGCGGCCAGGGCATCGACCGGATTGAGCGTAAGCTTGCGGCTGCGCGCTTGCGCCTCCTCGGCGTTAAATCCGGTATCGACCAGAATGTCGCACCCGCCGCCGCGGATCAGCCAGACGAAGTAATCGAGGTCCGCGGCCGTCGTCTCGTGCGGATCGGGCAGCAGATAATTCTGATGCGGTGTGCGCGGTGACATGGTCGCATAGCGGATGGCATAGATTTCATAGGCGTTTCCCACGGCGTCGACTCCTTCTTTGCGCCTTCAGCCGACGGGCGCACCGGCCCGTCTCCGCAACGGCCAACCCGGCTCTTGACCGATCGCCGGCGGAGGAAGCGCCTGCGATCCGCGCCACCACGATGCCGGCCGCCCAACGGCCGATGCCGGAGCACGGTTTTGCCGGTACAGCGGAATTGAGTGCGACACAACTCTCATTTTTGATTGCAGGGCCCCCGTATTTTCCGGCGCGCTTGCCGGCGCTCGGAACTCCGCACGCCTTTGCCATCCATTGCCGCGGCGGTCGGACATGTTTCCACCAGTTGACTTGGTCGGCTGCGCCGGTTTGATAATGGGTTTTGCGTAGAGTAGGATCGCCGCGGCGCCGGCTTGAAGCCGGCCCCCTCTTTGGCTGGATCGCCGTCGTATGAAATTCCGCCTTGCATTGCTGCTGACCTTGATCGTTTCGGTCGCGCCGGTGCTGCGGTCGGTGGCCGCGGATCGCGACGACAGATTTGCGCTCGTGATCGGCAACGCAAAATATCCCGATGCTGAAGCGCCGCTTAAGGAACCCATCAACGACGCCAGGGATATCGCCGCAGAGCTCAAACGGCACAGCTTCGACGTCGAAACCGGAGAAAACCTCACCGGCGATGCCATGCGCCGCGCCCTCGACCGGCTTTACGCCCGTATCAAACCGGGCTCCGTTGCGCTGATTTTCTTCAGCGGTTTCGGCATTCAGTCCGCCCGGCAAAGCTACATGATCCCGGTCGATGCGCAGATCTGGACCGAACCGGATGTACGACGTGACGGCTTCAGCCTGGAAACGATACTGAGTGAAATCAACAGCCGCGGCGCCGGCGTCAAGATCGCGCTGATCGATGCCTCCAGGCGCAACCCGTTCGAACGCCGCTTCCGCAGTTTTTCCGCCGGACTCGCGCCGGTGATCGCGCCGAATGGAACGCTGGTGATGTATTCGGCAGCGCTCAGTTCAGTCGTCAGCGACACCGGCGGTACACACAGCCTGTTCGTGAGCGAATTGCTAAAAGAGGTGCGCGTTCCGGACTCGACGGCGGAAGAAGCCCTGAACCGCATCCGGGTCGGCGTCACCCGGGGGTCGCACAACGAACAAGTGCCGTGGATTTCATCGTCCCTGGCCGAAGATTTTTCCTTTATTTCCGCCGCGCGTCCGCAAGGATCAACCGCGGCAGCACTGGCCAAACTGCCCCCGGCCGTCTCACCGCACGCCGAAGCCCCGCCGACCGCGGTGGTCAATATCCCTCCGAAGATCGAAGTGCCCGCTCCTGTGATACCCGTACCGGCAGTCAAGGATGAGGATTCTACGACGGTCGCCAACCTGGCGGATGACCCGACCATCAAGTCCTTGACCGGCAAACTTGCCGACAATCCCGACGACGCCAACGCGCTGTACCGACGTGGACAGGTCTACGCCAGCAAGGGCGCCTATTCGCTGGCGGTCAACGATTTCACCGAGTCCATCCGCATCAATCCCAAGGACGTCGAGGCTTTCAACAACCGCTGCTGGGCGCGGACCGTAATCGGCGACCTGCAATCGGCATTGCGGGATTGCAATGAGGCGCTGCGGCTGCGGCCGAATTTTATCGATGCTCTCGACAGCCGCGGCCTCGTCAACCTCAAAAGCGGGCAAACCAAGAACGCCATCGCCGATTTCGACGCGGCGTTGAAGATCAATCCGAGGCTCACCTCGTCGCTATATGGACGCGGGCTGGCAAAACAGCGTAATGGCTCGATTTCGGACGGCGATCTTGATATATCCAATGCCAAAGCGATGGATCCGAATATTGTGAAGGAATTCGCAAGTTACGGTATTCGTTGATTGACTGAATCACCGGCGCATTCGACCGACTTCAACCGTTCTTTGCCAAAGCATTTGGGCTGGATACAAGCGGTAGGAAGACCGACGACGTGCTCACGCACGCCGTTCGATCGACGAAAATCAAGCTCTGAATCTGGATCGATCCCACGATGATGCTCACCACCTACCTCAAGCCCATCATCGGGGTGGTCGTCGTGGCTGTTCTGGGCGCGGGCTATTACTGGATCGAGAACCGTCCGCGCGCCGAAGAGAATGTCGTTCCCAACAAGGCCCTCGTCCTTGTGGCCAAGACGGTCAATGCCTGTTTCTCCGATTTGGTGCGGGTCACCGGCTTCGTCGTGCCGCGCAAGGAAGCCGTGGTCGGGGCCGACCAGGAAGGCTCGAAAGTCACCGACCTGTTCGTCCGCGAAGGCGACATGGTCACCGAGAACCAGGAACTGGCGCGTCTGACCGCGCCCGGCCAGCCGGGCAATCCAAACGCGCCAAAGCCGGGACCGATTTCATTGCGCGCGCCCGCCGCCGGGCTGGTGACCCAGATCAACACCATTGTCGGGGCGCCGGCGTCGCCGCAGGCCGGGCCGATGTTTCGAATCGCCGTCAACAACGAAATCGAACTCGATGCCGAAGTTCCCGGCATTCACGTGCTGAAGCTCAACCCCGGAGCGACGACGCGGATCAGTCGGGATGGTGCGCCGGAGATGGTCGGGCGCGTCCGGCTGGTTTCACCGGAAATCAACCGGGCGACCCAGCTCGGCCATGTCCGGATATCGCTCACCAATAGTCCGTCCTTGAAGGTCGGGATGTTCGCCCGCGCCAACATCGACGCAAAGCGCAGTTGCGGTATCGCGGTTCCCCGCTCTGCCATTGATCACCTGACCGTGCAGGTGGTCAAAGGGAACACGGTGGAAACGCGAAAAGTGAAAGTTGGCCTCGTGTCCGATACCTCGACGGAGATTCTCGAAGGACTCGAGGTCGGAGAGATCGTCGTGGCCGACGCCGGCACGTCGCTGCATGACGGCGACCAGATCAAGACGATGTTCGCCGACGAACTCGATCGCGCGCAGGTACGTTGATGGCTTTGAATATTTCCGCGTGGTCCATCCGCCATCCGCTTCCTTCCATCGTGTTCTCGATCATCCTGCTGGTGCTGGGCTGGGTCAGCTTCACCAAGCTCGCAGTCACCCGGCTTCCTAGCGCGGATATTCCGGTGATCTCGGTCGCGGTGTCGCAGTTCGGCGCGGCTCCGGCCGAGCTGGAATCACAGGTCACCAAGACTATCGAGGACGGCGTGTCCGGCGTCGAAGGGGTGCGGCACATTTCGTCGTCGATCACCGACGGGCTGTCGCTGACGACGATCCAGTTCGCGCTTGAGACCAACACCGACCGCGCGTTGAACGACGTCAAGGACGCCGTCACCCGCATCCGCAGCAATCTTCCGCAAAACGTCAACGAGCCGCTGATTCAGCGCGTCGACGTGATCGGCCTGCCGATCGTCACCTATGCCGCGATCTCGCCGGGCAAGACGCCGGAACAACTGTCGTATTTCGTCGACGATGTGGTCAAACGCGCGCTGCAGGGCGTGCGCAACGTCGCGCAGGTCGAGCGCATCGGCGGTGTCGAACGCGAGATTCTGGTATCGCTCGATCCGGACCGCCTGCAGGCCGCAGGCCTCACCGCGGTCGATGTCAGCCGCCGCCTGCGCGGCACCAACGTCGATCTCGCCGGCGGCCGGGCCGAAATCGGCAAGAACGACCAGGCCATTCGCACGCTGGCCGGCGCCAAAACGCTGAACGACCTCGCCGGCACCATGATCAGCCTGCCGGCCGGCGGCGAAGTGCGTCTCGACGATCTGGGAACGGTGACCGACACCATTGCGGACCGCCGCACCTTTGCGCGTGTCAACGGCGAGCCGATTGTCGCGCTTGGCATCAAGCGTTCCAAGGGCGCCAGCGATGTCGTGGTAGCCGCCGCCGTCCAGAAGCGCATCGACGCGCTCAAGGCCACCTATCCCGATGTGGACCTGAAGCTGATCGACACCTCGGTGGATTTCACCAAGGGCAATTACGAGGCCGCGATCTCGACGCTGTTTGAAGGCGCGACGCTCGCGGTGATCATCGTGTTCCTGTTCTTACGTGACTTCCGCGCCACCATCATCGCGGCGATCTCGCTGCCGCTGTCGATCTTCCCGGCGTTCTGGGCGATGGACCTTTTGGGATTTTCGCTCAACCTGGTCAGCTTCCTCGCCATCACGCTCTCGACCGGCATTCTGGTCGACGACGCCATCGTCGAAATCGAGAATATCGTTCGCCACATGCGGATGGGGAAATCGCCCTACCGCGCGGCGCTGGAAGCGGCCGACGAAATCGGCCTTGCCGTCATTGCGATCAGCCTGACCATCATTGCCATCTTCGCACCCGCAAGCTTCATGTCCGGGATCGCCGGGCAGTTCTTCAAGCAGTTCGGCATCACCGTGTCGGTCCAGGTGTTCTTCTCGCTGCTCGCCGCGCGTTTCGTCACCCCGGTGCTGGCGGCTTATTTCATGAAGGACAGCCAGCACAGCGACCCGGCGCCCGGGCGCGTGCTGAAGGCCTATAATGGACTGGTGACGTGGTCGGTGCGGCATTATTTCGTCACCGTGCTGATCGGCTTCGGAATCTTCGCTGCGTCGATCTGGAGCATCACGCTGCTGCCCCAGGGCTTTCTGCCGGCGCAGGATTCCGCGCGCTCGCTGCTGGCGATGGAGCTGCCGCCGGGGTCGCAACTCGCCTTTACCGAAAAGACCACGGAGGAGATCGTGTCGCGCCTGCGCAAGCGGCCCGAGGTCAAGAGCGTATTCGTGGACGGCGGACGGGTGCCGCCCGGCATCATGGAGGTCCGGCGCGCGTCATTGATCATCAATTACACGCCGAAGCGGGGCCGCAGCATCACGCAGCGCGAGCTTGAATTGTCGATCAGCAACGAACTGGAAAACGTTCCCGATATCCGATTCTGGTTCCTCGACGAGAACGGCCTGCGCGCGATCTCGCTGGTGGTGACCGGTACCGACAGCAGCATCGTCAGCAACGTCGCCGCCGAGCTCGCTACCCAGATGAAGCGTATTCCGCTGATCGCCAACGTGATTTCGGAAACCTCGCTGGATCGGCCCGAACTTCGTATCCAGCCGCGCGCCGACCTCGCAGCAAGGCTCGGCGTATCCACCGAGAGTCTGTCGGAAACCATTCGCGTCGCCACCATCGGCGATGTCGGCCCGGCGCTCGCCAAGTTCGATGCCGGCGGTCGATTGGTGCCGATCCGGGTCCAGCTCGAAGACGCCGCACGCGCGGACTTGCCGATCCTCGAGCAGTTGCGGGTCCCCCTGGGCGGCGGCCGCGGCGGCGTGCCGCTATCCGTGGTCGCCGACATCAAGCTCGACCAGGGTCCGACCAGCATCAACCGCTACGACCGCGAACGTCAGGCCACCGTCGCTGCCGACCTCGTCGGCACCGCCGCACTCGGCGACGCCACCAGGAAGATCTATGAATTGCCGGTCATGAAAAGCCTGCCGAAGGGCGTCAAGGTGAGCCCGTCGGGCGACGCCGAAAGCCTTAATGAACTTTCGGAAGGCTTCGCCACCGCGATCACGGCCGGATTGATGATGGTCTACGCGGTGCTGGTGCTGCTGTTCGGGACCTTCCTGCAGCCGATCACCATTCTGTTCTCGCTGCCGCTGTCGATCGGCGGAGCGATCGCCACACTGCTGTTGACCGGCAAGCAGCTCACCACCCCGGTATGGATCGGCATCCTGATGCTGATGGGCATCGTCACCAAAAACGCCATCATGCTGGTGGAGTTCGCGGTCGAAGCCATTCGCGAGGGCAAGCCGCGCCATGAAGCCATTGTCGACGCCGGCATGAAGCGCGCCCGGCCCATCATCATGACCACCATCGCGATGGCGGCCGGCATGATGCCCTCGGCGCTGGCGTTCGGCGCCGGCGGCGAATTCCGCTCGCCGATGGCGCTTGCGGTGATCGGCGGGCTGTTATTCTCCACGGCGCTGTCGCTGGTGTTCGTGCCGGCGATGTTCATGATGATGGACGATCTCGGCGCGCTGATGTGGCGCCTCGGCAGCAAGCTGCTCGCCTCGAATGCGGAGAGCGAGCACGCGGCCCCGTCGAATACGGCGCCGGCAGCAATGCATTCGCCGGCGGCGGAGTAAGGTAAAATCGCAGGATGGGATGGTTTGAACTTGCAATTGGCCTGTCGATGAAACGCTTTTCGGCAGGCAATGTCGGCCGGAGATTCTTGAACGTCCTCGCCGCCGGGTTTTGCTGCGCCTCGCAGCAATGTTTTGCCGCCGACAATGCCCCGAAAGGCGCGGCCGTCACCGTGCTGAAGGCGGCGAAATCCTGCTTCGCCGCCATCGTTGAAGTTTCCGGAATCCTGATTCCGAAGGACGAGGCGGCGGTTCGGCCGGACCGGGTCGGCCTGAAAGTGGCGGAAGTGCTGGTCGAGGCCGGAGAAACGGTGACCGCCGGCCAAGCGCTGGCCCGGCTTACGCTTCCGGAAGGCGGCGTGATCGCGGTTCAGGCCCCGGTCGCCGGCCTCGTCAGCGCTTCGTCTGCGGTTGTCGGAGCGATCGCATCGGGCAAGGGCGAGGCGCTGTTCAGCATCATTCCACGCAGCGAATTCGATCTGGTTGGTCTGGTGCCAGTGCGGGATCTTTCGAAGCTCATGGTCAACCAGACCGCAAGGGTCAAGATCATCGGTACTGGCGAGGTGGACGGCAGGGTACGCCGGGTCGCCACGACCGTGGAACCTAACAGTCAGTTAGGTCAGGTCTTTATCGCGCTGGCCTCGAGCCGGCGCCTGCTGGTCAACTCGTCGGCACGCGCGATGATCGAGACCGGTCAAAGCTGCGGCGTGGCGGTGCCGCTGACCGCAATCCTCTATGGCAGCGCCGGTGCCGTAGTGCAGGTGGTGCGGCGCGACCGCGTCGAGACCCGCCGCGTCGCAGTAGGATTGATGTCCGCGGGCCAGGTCGAAATCCGCGAGGGCTTGGTCGAAGGCGACATCGTGGTGGCGCGCGCCGGGGCGCTGCTCCGCGAGGGCGATCCGGTCCGGCCGATCACGCTCAGTCCCGATCCGCAATAGGTGTCATTCCGGGATGCGCATCTCGGCGCAAGCCCGGAATCCATATGGCCTGGGCGCGGTATGGAGGATGAACGCCAGAACCGGGGCGATGGATTCCCGGCTCGCGCCACCCGCGCCGGGATGACGAGGCGTATCAGCCGCCGGTCTTTTCCGCGGCCACATCGGCGGCCAGATGCAGGTCTTCCAGCAGCGACGACGACACCGACGGCACCTGCTCGCCATCGGAGGCGCGCGACACCGCGATACGGGTCTTGCTGAAGACGGCTTCGGCGCCGGCGGCTTTCGAACCGATGTTGTTCAGGAGTTCGGTCACCAGCAAGCTGTTCTGGCCGCCGGAATCGTCGGCGACTTTTCCCGGGGTCGCGGACGACAGGATCAGCGCATTGTCAGGCGCGGTGATAGGCGCAAGGCCGTGCGAAAACGTACGGAAGCGGCGTTCGTATGGATTACGCCGGGACGCGTCGATGACCGCGATCTTGGCGCGCGCGCCTTGCTCCTTGATCGTGTTCAGCACCGCTTCAATGCTGACGCCCTCGCGGCGGACGTCGGATTCCTTCCAGATCGCCGCGTCGACCGGGATCATGTAGCTCTCGCGGCCTGCCTGAATGCCGTATCCGCCGAAGAACAGCATGACTACGGATTGGGAATTGATCTTCGTCTTCAGACGCCCGACAGCGCGGTTCATATCGTCGCGGCTGGCGTCTTCCACAACGTCGACATCGAACCCTTCGCGCCGAAGCGCCGCCGTCATCGCCCGCGCATCGTTGATGGGCTGGGCCAGCGGTGCGTTGGCGTCAGGATAGTGTCCGTTGCCGATCACCAATGCGAGCCGTGACGGCTGTTTCGCGGCTTCGCCATTCGGCACAGCGACAGCCGCCTTGGCCACATCCAAAGACCGTTTGTTCAGCGCGGCATGGGCGCCAATCGCCAGTGATACCAGGCCGACCAGAACGGCGGCGATGGTAGTCGAGCGGCGGGATATGCTAAGCTGCCGTAAGTCCATGCAATTTCGTTCCTGGTCAGCACGCAGAAGTGCCTGTTAGTCGCGCCAACGTCAAATGGGTTTGAGGGATTGCCGGTCTGTCGCGTCGAATTGCGTCCCTTTTGCGGCACCGCACCATAATAAAGTACTAACCGCCTGGGGCTTGCAGTGCAACAATTCCTGGCTGCGATTGGCGAAAAACTTGATGCCGACGGGGTAACGTGACTTCGATCCTATTTGTGTTTACTTGTATTCCGTGTATTTTTTCAAGGGCTTGTGAGGTGCGGCGACGGCCCGACGTGATGCGCAGCCAAGCTGGCGGTCAACTTCAAAGAATTCCAACTTCAAAGAATTCCAATGACTTTTCGATATTTTGCCGGGGCTGCCTACCGCGCGCTGACATTCCGGAAGGATGGCCCGTCCTTGTACGATGTGTGCGATCCGCTGCTGCTGCGGCCCGGCAAAGGCGATCCGCACCTGACAAAATTCTACAGGACGGCGCTCGGGAACCCGGCCCTGCGCCCGCTGCTACGCCGCGCCGGTCTGCCCGAATTGCGCGAACCGTCCCGGTTTGAAGCGCTGCGGCAGGCGCTGACCCAAGCGCGCGACGACGCCGAACCGGACTGGGCCACAATCGGCAAACCCGTCGCGGCCTTGCTGGATACCATCCACCTGCAGCATCCCAGACCTGACGCCAAGCCCGGGCCGGCGTCCGCGCCCCCGCTCTCCGACATTGAAAACATCATCCGCCGTTGCGGCGCGCACCTGCTGCGCTCGTTCCGCAGCAACGGTTTCATCCCGACTTACGCCGCCTTCAATCTGATTGGTGATCCCGATATGGGCGGCCGGGAATGCCTGATGGCGCTGACCGGCCTCAATTCGCGCGGCTATAAGAATTCGACGCTGCTGTTCAACCTGGCGCGACCTTTCCTCGCGCGCTCGCCCGCGGCAGAGTTGATCAACCCGCCATGGGCCGGGGTAGCCGAACCGATGTGGCAGCCAGTTCAGATTCGCCATCGCTCGGCCTACTACGACGCGTTCTTCACCGAAGCCTTGCTGAGCTTTGCGGAAACCGGCCTTGCATCGCCGGTGGAGATCGCCGCGTCGCGCCGCGCGGTTTCCGACATGATCAACTTCTGCCTCACCACCAGCCGCGAAGAGGTGCGTTCGCCCGACGGCGGCACGTTTAGCGTCATCACCGCACTGGCGCCCTCGCCGCATCCGCGTTTCAGCCGCTTCTTCGCGCAGATCAAGCAGGACCTCGGTTTCGGCATCTACGTGCCGGATGGCGACACCACCGCATGCTCCTTTTCAGCGGCGACGCAGGCCGGTTTGACCGATCCGGTTCTCGATCAGCCGCTGCTTGACTTCTATGCGGGCTATCAGGTCAGCGCCGGGCTCAATGAACCCCGCGTAACCGTGCCGCTCAACGACAACATCGACTATGCCGGGGGCGTCGTGACCTGGATCGACAATCTCGCCGGCGAGCGGCCGTTCGGCAACGACCTCGATCCGACCCTGAACCTCGACATCCTCGAAGTCAGCTTCCGCAACTGCACGCGATGGCAGATCGTCGAGACGCCGCGGCGGCTCGAGACGCTCCGAAAAATCCTCGACTTCCAGCGGCGGCTGGTCGCAAGCGGCGCATTCGCCGATCCCAGGTCGCATATCTACTATCTGCCGGAACTCTATTGCGCGTATTTCGGGCGCTGCTACGCCGCTTTTCGCGCGCTGCCGCGCGCGGCGCGCGAGGCGATCGACCCCGATGATGCTTTCGCCTTCATCCGCGGCCCGGTGCTGGCCTATGTGCAGGATGAGTTGACGGCCGCCGAGATGAACGTGTTCGACGCGGCCCTCGCGCTGGTCGCACTGGGCCATCTCGGCGCGGAAGCGGCAAGCTTTACACCGGCACTGCATTGCGTCGTGCGCGGTCTCGGCGAAGGCGGGCGGCATGGCCCCTATTTGGCCTATGAGTGGAACAAGATGAAGACGCCGACGCGGATCCTGGTCGGGGGACCGGAGGTAACGTCGGCCTTCGTGCTGATGGGCCTGGCGCTGGCGCGACGGGCGATCATGGCAGCGAAGGGCTGACCCCGGCGGTACAAGCTGCTATTGCCAGGCGCGCAGCGGCAAGTGATCCAGCCTCGGAGGCTTGACCGTGCCCTAATGACGGTAGCGTAAAGTTGAAAGCGGCTGGCGCCGCGAGTCTGGTATGCAGCCTAAATTTTCAGCACAATCGCGGCCGACTGGTGCGATTCTGCGCCGGGAAGTCAGTGATGCTCAAAAAGCTCGTTTTCGCCATCTTCCTCCTGTTGCTGCCCGCCATTGCCGGCGCGGCCGACATCACCGGCGTTCCAAAAATTCGCGACGGCGATCAGTTGCAGATCGGCAGCACGCGCATCCGCCTCGGCGGCATCGACGCGCCGTCATCGGATCAGCTTTGCCTCAACAATAACGGCGAGCGCTGGACCTGCGGCGTCGCGGCGCGGGACGAACTCATTCGCCACGCCGGCGGCAAGATCTGGATCTGCCACACCCGCCAGACCGATCGCCGCGGCCGCACGGTGGCGCGATGCGACGTCGATGGCGAGGATATTCAGAAATGGATGGTGGCCAACGGATGGGCGCTGTCCTACGCCCGCTTCTCGCATGACTATGATGCCGACGAGAAGGCCGCGCGCGACGCCAAGGCCGGTATGTGGCAAGGCGCGTTCATCGCGCCATGGGACTGGCGAGTCCGCAACAGGAAAACGGCGATCCTCGGAGCCACCAGGCCGCCGGAGAATGCCAGCGCGATCCTGCTGGCATCGGCGTCAGGGCCGGTCGCGCCTTCGCCCGACTGCACCATCAAAGGCAACGTCAACCGGTCAGGCGAGTGCATCTATCATCAGCCGACCAGCCGCTGGTACGCAAAAATCCAGATGAATGTCGCTAAGGGAACACGCTGGTTCTGCTCAATCGACGACGCTGAGGCGGCCGGCTGCCGCGAGACCAAACGATAGCCGCTTTCCTCTTTGCGCCGGTCCGCGTAAAAAGCTGCTACCGATGCGGCACGGCCATGCCGGCGTGACTGATTTCACCACCAGGAAAGAACCGACAATGGTCGTTCGCGCGGGCCGGGAGTTTCTGGCGATCCCCGGGCCCACCAATATGCCCGACGAGGTATTGCGGGCGATGCATCGCCCCGCGCTGGACATCTATTCCGACCAGATGGTGGAACTGACCGATGGCCTGCTGCGCGATCTCTCGAAACTGTTCGCCACCAGGGGACGCTCTTATATCCACATTGCCAACGGTCACGGCGCCTGGGAATCGGCTTTGAGCAACGTACTGTCGCGCGGCGACAAGGTGCTGGTGCTGGAAAGCGGCCGCTTTGCCATCGGCTGGGGTAATGCCGCGGCCGCGATGGGTGCCGACGTCGAAGTGCTCAAGGGCGACTGGCGGCGTGCGATCCGTCCGGCCGAAGTCGAAGCGCGGCTGCGGCAGGACACCGATCACAGCATCAAGGCGATCCTTGCGGTGCAAGTCGACACCGCGTCGGGCGCCTTCAACGATATCGAGGCGATCGGCAAGGCGATCAAGGCCGCGGCCCATCCGGCGCTGTTCATGGTCGATGCAGTGGCCTCATTGGGCTGCATGCCGTTCGAGATGGACGCATGGGGCATCGACATCGCGATGTCCGGCTCGCAAAAAGGTTTAATGACGCCGCCGGGTTTAGGCTTCATCGCCGCCAATGATCGTGCGCTCGACGTCCACAAGACGGCGAATCTGCGCACGCCCTATTGGGACTGGAGCGAGCGCGACGGCCCCGAGCATTACCGCAAATATGCCGGCACGGCGCCGGTGCATCTGCTGTTCGCGCTGCGCCAGGCCATCGACATGCTGTTCGACGAGGAGCTCGAGAACGTGTTCCTGCGCCATCGGTTGCTCGGCGAAGCGGTCCGCCGCGCCGTAGGCGTGTGGTCGGAGGGCCAGGTGCTCGGCTTCAATATCGCCGAACCGGGGGAACGCTCGGACACGGTGACCACCGTGATGATGTCCAACGGCCATGATCCGGCGGCACTGCACAACTACTGCAAGCAGAAATGCGGCGTCGTGCTCGGCGTCGGCATCGGCGAACTCGCAGGGCAAGCATTCCGGATCGCCCATATGGGACACATCAACGCGCCCATGATTCTGGGCACGCTCGGCGTCATCGAGGTCGGCCTCCGTGCGCTCGATATTCCGCATGGCAGGGGCGGCACCGAAGCTGCGATCCGGTGGCTAGGCGAAAGTGTGAGTGCCCGAACGCCTGCCGAGCCTTTTCGGCGTTGATTTTTTCGTGCTTATACTGACCGGCAACAAGCCGACAACGGCGCTGTGAAGGCCATGGGAGGAAGTTGATTGGCGTCTGTTGAACTGCGCGGCTTGACCAAGCGCTTTGGCGAGCTCTCTGTCGTCGATAACGTCTCGCTGCGGATCGACCACGGCCAGTTGGTATGCCTGCTCGGCCCCTCCGGCTGCGGCAAGACCACGACGCTGCGGCTGATCGCAGGCTTCCTAGAACCGACAGAGGGCGAAATCCATGTCGGCGACCGGCTGGTATCGTCGAAGGCGCGGACCTTGCCGCCCGAGCAGCGCAAGATGTCGATGATCTTCCAGAGCTACGCGCTGTGGCCGCACATGACGGTCGCGGAAAATATTGTCTATGGCTTAAAGTTGCGGAAACTCGATCGCGAAGCCATCGCCAAGAAGCTCAAGGCCATTCTGGAAACGACAAAGCTCGAAGTGCTGGCGCAACGCTATCCCGGTGAATTGTCGGGTGGCCAGCAGCAACGTGTAGCCCTCGCGCGGGCCTTGATCGTCGAGCCGGAAACCCTGCTGCTCGACGAGCCGCTGTCGAACCTCGACGCTAACTTGCGCGAAGAGATGCGCTTCGAGATTCGAAGACTGCACGACCAGTACCGTTACACCACGGTGTATGTGACCCACGACCAGTCCGAGGCGATGACCACCGCTGACCTGATCGCCGTGATGAATTCGGGCGTCATTGATCAGCTCGGCACGCCCGAAGACATCTACGACCGTCCGCAATCGGAATTCGTCGCGCGTTTCATCGGCGCCAGCAATGTCATCAGGGGCAGCGCGCTGGACGGGAATCATGTCGCATTCGCCGGCGCGACCCTTCAGGTAACCGGCGCGAAGCTCAACGCCGGCCAGAGCGCCGCGGTGGCGGTGCGCCAGCACGACATTCTGCTGTCGACGGCAGCGCCGCAAGCGGCGCGGAACGTGGTCAAGGCCACGGTGATCCGCCAGGTGTTTCTCGGCAGCAGCCGCGACTACATGGTCGAAGCATTGGACGGCACCACGCTGCGGATCATCACGGGGACCGACAATGCCGTTCCAAAGGGCGCCTCGGTCTGGCTCACGCTGCCGCCGGAGCGCTGCCGCGCGCTGAGCCGATAAACCAAGGAGATCGCGATGAAGGACAAAATCAGCCGGCGCGGCATTCTGAAAGGCTCGACCGCACTCGCGCTCGGAACGGTGTTCGCCTCGCGCGTTCTTGCCGAAGCACCGCCGGCCGAAGCGATCACGCCGCAACTGATCGAAGCGGCGAAAAAGGAAGCCAAAGTGGTCTGGTACACGTCGATCGACCTGTCGGTCTCGGAAAAAATCGGCGCCGCGTTCAAGGCGAAATTCGGCATCGATGTGCGCGCCGAGCGCACCGGCGCCGAGCGGGTGTTCCAGCGCATCGGCCAGGAATATGCCAGCAACGTTCACGCCGTCGATGTCGCCAATTCATCCGACGCAGCGCATCTTCTGGCATGGAAGAGGCAGGGCATCCTGTTGCCCTATGTGCCCGAGGACGTCGCCAAATATTACAGGCCCGAGCACCGCGACGCCGACGGCACCTATGCAGGCTTCCGCGCCACGCTCTCGCCGATCGCCTACAACACCAAGCTGGTGAAGGCTGAAGAGGCGCCGGCGAGCTTCAAGGACCTGCTCGATCCGAAATGGAAAAGCAAGATCGTCAAGGCGCATCCCGGCTACAGCGGCACCATCCTGACCGCGACCTTCGAGATGGTGCGGGACATCGGCTGGGACTATTACGAGGCGCTTGCCAAGCAGAATGTCATGCAGGTGCAATCGGCGACCGATCCGCCGAAGAAGCTGTCGCTCGGCGAGCGCAGCGTGATGGCCGACGGCACCGAATACAATATTTTCCTGCTGAAAGAATCCGGCCAACCGGTGGAGGCGGTCTATCCGAGCGAGGGCACGCCGTTCATCGTGGGACCGAACGGCATCTTCAGGGAGGCACCCAATCCCAATGCGGCAAAGCTGTTCCAGAACTACTGCTTCACGCCCGAGGCACAGCAGATCATCATCGACGCCGGCGGCTTGCGTTCGCTGCACCCGCAGGTAAAGGAGCATGCGGGACGTAAGCCGCTCGCCGATATCAAGCTGATGAAGGAAGACGCCGAGGGCGCCGAGAAAGCCAGCGAAGAGATCAAGGCGCGCTATCAGAAACTGTTTCGGGTATGAGCCGTCATTGCGGACCGCGCGAATGCGCGCCCGATGACAGGCTTCCGCGAAGCAATCCAGAGCAGCGAGACTGGATTGCTTCGTCGCGGAGTTTATCATCGGGCCGGCCAGCGGCCGGACCCGTTGCTCCTCGCAATGACGAAGGAGAGACAACGTGATGCGAAAGAAACCGTCCCGGCGCGATGTGATCAAGGCATCGGCCGCGCTTGGCCTCGGTAGCTGGGCGACGCGTGTCGTCGCAGCCGCACCCGCACCGGTATCGATCACGCCCGATCTGGTCGAAGCCGCGAAAAAAGAAGGCAAGGTAATCCTGTATTCGTCGATGGACCTTCCGGTCGGCGAAAAGCTCGGCAAGGCGTTCGAGGCGCAATATCCGGGCGTTAGCGTGCAGATCGAGCGCTCCGGCTCGGAACGGCTGTTCCAGCGCGTCGATCAGGAATTTGCCTCGAACATCCGCGCGGCGGATGTGATCAACACTTCGGATGCCTCCCACATCATCACCTGGAAGCGCAACGGCTGGCTTGCGCCATTTGTCAGCGACGACATCGCGCAACATTTCCTGCCCGAATATCGCGACCCCGACGGCATGAGCGCGACCTCGCGGATCTATCTCTCCTCGATCGCCTACAACACAAAACTGGTGAGGCCGGAAGACGCGCCGAAAAGCTTCGCCGACCTGCTCGATCCCAAATGGGCCGGCAAAATGGTAAAAGGCCATCCCGCCTATAGCGGCACCATCATGACCGCGACCTTCCAGCTGGTTCGCGAACTTGGATGGGACTATCTGGAAAAGCTGTCGAAACAGCGCGTCATGCAGGTGCAGTCGTCGACCGATCCGCCGAAGAAACTCGCGCTCGGCGAGCGCGCGGTCATGGCCGACGGCAACGAATACGGCGTCGTGCTGTTGAAGGAAGCCGGCCAGCCGGTCGAGCCGGTGTATCCGGCCGAAGGCACGCCGACGATCTCAGGTCCGACCGGCATTTTTGCCACCGCGCCGCATCCGAACGCCGCGCGGCTGTTCCAGGCGTGGCTGCACACGCGCGAGACGCAGCAGTTCTTCACAGACTTCACGGCGCAGTATTCGGTGCATGCCCAGGTGCAGTCGAAGCCCGGACGGCGGAAGATTTCGGAACTCAAACTGATGAAGGAAGACGCTGCCGGCGTCGAGGCAATGGCCGAAGACATCAAGACGCGCTATGCGAAGCTGTTCCGGGTGTAGCGGTTCGCCTCGTCATGCCCGGCCTCGTGCCGGGCATCCACGTCGTCCAGCGCGGGCGAGACAGAAGACGTGGATGGCCGGGACAAGCCCGGCCATGACGGAGGAAAATATCAACGGACGGATCAGACTCACTCAATGACCATCACAACCACCACCGAAACCCCTCGCGCCAGAATCGACTGGACCAAGCCGGTGCTGTGGCTGTTCGCGGCGCTTCTGGTGGTGCTTATCGTGCTGCCGTTGTCGTGGCTGGCGGTCTACAGCCTCACCGATCGCGACCGCCACCTGACGCTGCAAAACTTCGTAAAACTGTTCACCGATCCGGACTTCCTCGATCCGCTGCTGACTACGGCCATCATCGCGACCACCTCGGCGTTTTTTTGCTGCGTCGTGGCGGCGCCGATGGGATGGCTGGTGTCGCGTACCGACATGCCGGGACGGCAGTTCATCCGCGCGCTGGTGACGGCATCGTTCGTGACGCCGCCGTTTCTTGGCGCGGTTGCCTGGGAATTGCTGGCGGCGCCGAACTCAGGGCTGCTCAATCAGCTGTTTCGCGGCCTGACCGGCGCGGAAGCCGACGCGCATCTGTTCAATATCTATTCGCTGACCGGAATCATCTTCGTGATCTCCTGCTACACCTTCCCGTTTGTGTTCGTGCTGGTTGCCAACGCGCTCGACAACATGCCCGGCGAATTGGAAGACGCCTCCGCCATTCTGGGCGGCAAGGCCTGGACCACGGCACGGCGCGTCACGATTCCACTGGCGCTGCCGGCGCTGGTGGCAGGCGCCCTGGTCGCATTTCTGCAGGCCATGACGCTGTTCGGCTCGCCCGCGATCCTGGCGCTACCGGCCGGCTTCCATACCATGACCACGAAAATCTGGAGCCTGTTCCAGTATCCGCCGAAACTCGAACTCGCCGCCGCCGCCGCGGTCCCTCTATTGTTCCTCACCATCGCGCTGCTGCAGGCGCAGAAATTCATCCTCGGCCGGCGCGGCTATTCGGTGGTCGGCGGCAAATACGGCGTCCCGCGCCGCGTCGAACTGAAAGCGTGGCGCTGGGCCGCGCTGGCGTTCTGTCTCGTGATCCTGCTCAATCCGGTATTCCTGCCGTATTTCGCATTGTTCAATGCCGCGTTCTCGCCAAACGCGACGACACTGGTGACGCCGGCAACGTTCACGCTGCACAACATCGTGTTCGTATTCACCGAACTGTCGTCGACCCAGCTCGCGCTGAAGAACACCGTAATCTTAGGGACCGCCACCGCGACGATCGGGACCATTCTCGCGCTGGTGATCGCCTATGTGACGACGCGGCGCGTGGTCGCGGGCTCTCGCGTGCTCGGATTTCTCGCCACCGCCCCGATCGCCGTGCCCGGCATCGTGCTCGGGGTCGGCCTGTTCCTCAGCTACACCAGGCCGCCCTTCGTGCTCTATGGCACGTTGTGGATCCTGCTGATCGCGTTCCTCACCATCAGCCTGCCGTCGGCCTATCAGCAATTGCAGGCGGCCTTCGCAACCATCCATCCCGAACTCGAGGATGCCAGCCGTATTCTCGGCGCGACGCGGCTGCAATCGCTGCGCCAGATCACGGCGCCGCTGCTGCGCACCGGCGTGATCGCGACCTGGTGTTTTATCTTCATCGGGGTGATGCGTGAGCTGTCGGCAGCGATTGTCCTGTTCACATCGCAAACCAAAGTGCTGTCGGTGCTGATCTATGACCTGAACGAAAGCGGCGATCTCGCCGCGATTTCGGTGCTGGGGCTTGCGATGCTGGTCATCACGTTCGCCGTGGTGCTCGCGGTCAACCGGATTCCGGTATTCGGCGCCGGCGCCGGCGCGCGCCTGCGCAACAGCTAATACAGCCAGACGCCCAGGTAATTCGCCGCGTTTTTCGTGCTCTGCCTGCGCGGCTGCAATTTCTTGGGCGCATCGCCGGGCGGCGCATTCTGCGAAAAATAGTCGTTGATCGCGTTGGCGACCTCCTGCGCTTTGGCTTTGGCCGCATCGTCGAAATAATCCACGCCGGGCCCGCCGACCTTGTCCTGATCTGGTTCGGGCTCGCGCACCGAATAGCCCTGCCTTGCCAGCGCCACCGCGAGCCGCTTGACCACCGGATCGTTCGGACTCTTGGGACCGCTGTGGATGAAAAGGACGTAGGGCGTGCCGGCCAGCCCCGGAGGGCCGCCTTGGGCCTGGACCTGCCCAAGCGACCACAGGCATAGAAACAGGATCGGGATCATGCGTTCGATCGCGGTCATCATCGGCTACTTTGATGCGGGGTGGTCTGAAGGGAAATCATGATTGACGCCGCGATATCCGATGGCGACCGGCCGCTCGAACTTCCCTTCCAGCGAGGATTCGTTGCCGAAGAAGGATTGATAGCTGATCGCACCGCCGGTCTTGACGTTGGCGAGCTTCTGCTCGACCTCGGCAAGCCGGCTGGCAAGGGCCTGGATTTGATCGGAGTTGCCGCCGGTCGATGGCTCGGCGCTCGATCCGCCATAGGGCGCTACGGCTGCCGGGCTGTAAGGCGCCGCGGCGGGCACTGTCGGCGCCGTATTCTGGCCTGAGCCGAACGGCCACAGCGCCAGCAAACCGCCTTTCTGGTTGTCCGCGGTTCGCCGCAGATCGACGATCGAACTGGTGAGGTACACCCGGTACACCATCACGATTTCGACCTCGAGCGCGTATCGGTAATCGCCGCTTCTGTCGTCGACAAATCTCTGGTTTATGTGGTCGCCGACCACGCGCTGCAGATGCTTGCGGGCGGTTGCTTCCTGACAAACCTCAGCGGTTTCCGGCTTGGCGCAAAAAGCGTCGAACAATTGCAGCGCCGCAACGCTTGGCAGGCCGTAGGCCCTGACGTCGGAAAGCTCGAACTCCTCGACCTGTTGCGAGTCGGCGCCATAATTGGCCGAGCCGCTGGCGGCAGCCATGATCCCGGAAGCCGCACTGCTGACGCCTTGAATCTTCAACCGGGGAAAAGCCGCCCTCGGCAGATTGTTGAGCAGGACGGCGTCGGAAAAGGCGCGGGCGACGCCGGATCGCAACGGCAGAACGGTGCCCACGGTGGCCGGGAAAACCGGCAGGTTCTGGTAGGCGGTGTCCAGCGCCTGCGAAACATCCACATGGGCGAGCTTGACCGACCGGTTGACGAACGGCTTCTTGGCGACGGCGTCGGTTTGAACATGGGAATCGATATCGACGTCGCGGACCACCACGGCCAATACATCGCCGACCACGAGGTCTTCCTCCGGAGGAAAGATCGGAGACACGCCGAGGGCCCTGATGGTCCGGTTCCAGTTCTCTTCGATGCTGGCGTCCGCAAACGGCTTGCGGGATGCCGATCCTCCAAGGTGCCGCACGGTAAAGAATCCGGCGACGAGAACGAGGACAAGAACTGCGAGAGCGATCCACCGGCTCCTGGCCGGCGTCATCCATGGCCGGGACAGGGATGGCGACGCACCCGCGCCTTTGGGAGTTACCGCGCTCTGCGAATCCGACACGTTACGCCCCACGCGACTTGCTGCGTTTGCTCTAACACTCGGGAAAGACTAAGGGTTTCGGCCATCAATTGTAAATAGCCGATTGCGCTTCGTCCGGCGCAGGTCGCGCCAGGGTTAACCGCCGACATTGCCGGCTATTGTTTGAGGCCATCGGTCCGGTAGGCCTCGACCTGCGCCCGCAGCCGTTCGAGCGACGCGGTCGGCGCGTCGCCGCGGACGGCATAATCGCCTGCAGCCAGCCAGGACAGAACCTTCAGATCGATCGCCGGCGAATGATGAATCACGTCGCCATAATTATTCAGATCGTGCGTAACTTCCCTGGCGGCGCGAAAATCAAAAAAGCGCACGTTCGGAAAACCCACCAGCCGTCGACCCGCATAAACCGAAAAATCATAGACGATCCGCAGCGTCGCCGGCGAGGCGTCCCGCATCGCCACGAACTGCAGGATCGAATACGGCGGAAAATAAATATCGAAATTCACGTCTGGATGGTTCTCAATCAGGGCAACCGCGTCGCGCTCGAAATGGCGGACCATGGCCTCATAATCGTACCCCTCCGCAAGGTATGAACTACGCACCGGATCCGTGATGTGCCTGAACGCAGCGACAGCCTTGTTCGCGTTGTAGAAGCCGGCCACGTCGAAGTCGGGGCGCAGGACGTTGATGTCATCGACATTCGGGATCGGAAATTTGAACAGCACGCCCGTGGTCAGGCGCGCGGTGACCGGCTGCAGCGGCGGAATCGACCGCGCCAGGATCCACAGCGATTCCCGGGCGATGCTGCCGCTGAACAGGTATTCGGCGACGCCTTTCGCGTTCCTGCGGTAAAGATCGGCGGGGATATAGACGTCCGCATCGATGTCCGGCGCATCGCGGAAGATCCAGTCATCCATCTGCCAGATCACCCGCCTGGGATGGCGTTCGAGCGCCGCAGCCAGCACAAAACTGTGCTCCACGGAATTCGAGCCCGTCATCGACAGTTTCAGGGACCTGACACCGAGAATCCTGTCGATGTCGCTTTGCCGGAAATGAATCGCCAGCGATGTGCCCATGAATACCGTGTCGAAATCCTGGCTGCGGATCAACCCGGCGTTCTGCATGCGGCTGTCCGGCGAATACATCGCTTGATAAAATCGTGCCGGCCGGAACAGTTGCAACGGATCGACGACAAAATTAAGCGCGGCGGCCAGCAGAACGATGGCCGCGCTGGCGCAGATCAGCCGCAGCAAATTCCTAACTGCCGTGCTCATCAGAACCTGAAGTAGATGAATTCGCTATGCTGCGAAATTCCGAGCACGCCGAACGCCAGCGTCGCCGCCACCGCATAAAGGAAGCCCGGCCGTCGCATCCAGGTGCCCAGGCTTTCACCGACGGCCCTGTTCTTGTGGTCATAACCCGCAATCTCCTGCGTATTCGGCGCGGACCACGCGACCGCGGCGTAGACGGCAATGAAAACGGCGTTGGCCATCTCACCGCGGCCGAACACGATATTCGTGGGATCGGCCATTCTCGACAGCACGAACAGCGCCGACGAGATGCTGTCGGCGCGGAAGAACACCCACGCGACCACGACCGACAGAAACGTCAGCATGAAGGCGGCGGCCTTCGCCAGGCGCGCGAAACGCGGCGCTGTGACCGGACCATAGCTGTTCCACGCATGATTGATGCAGAGATAGGCGCCGTGCAGCGCGCCCCATGCCGCGAAATTCCAGGCCGCGCCGTGCCAGAGGCCGCCGAGCAGCATGGTGATCATGAGATTGACGTAGCGCAGCACCCGTCCATGGCGGTTGCCGCCGAGCGGGATATACAGATAGTCCCGCAGGAACTGTGACAACGTCATATGCCAGCGCCGCCAGAAATCGATGATGGAAGTCGCCTTGTATGGCGAGTTGAAATTGAGCGGCAGGAAGATGCCGAACATCAGCGAGATGCCGATCGCCATGTCCGAATAACCGGAAAAATCGAAGTAAAGCTGGAAGGCATAGGCCAGCGCGCCGATCCAGGCCTGGTCGAAGGACGGGGTATTGGCGCCGAATGCGGACGCGACCAACGGCTGGATGCCGTCGGCGAGACAGGTTTTCTTGAACAGGCCGATCGCAAAGATGACAAGGCCGCACAGGATCAGATGCGGATCGGGCCGCTTGCTCCCCTCGCGCTCGAATTGCGGAATCATGTCCTTGTGATGCAGGATCGGCCCGGCAATCAGATGCGGAAAATAGCTAACGAACAGCGCGTAATGCGACAGCCCGTAACGCGCGACATTGCCCCGATACGCATCGACCAGAAACGCGATCTGGGTGAAGGTGTAGAATGAAATGCCGACCGGCAGCAGGATGTTGACGGTGAGCCCGGTCGAAAACAACGCATTCAGGTTGGCGGCGAAGAACCCGGCATATTTGAAAGTGCCCAGCATCATCAGATCGCCTGCGACCCCCGTGGTCAGGACCGCGAACCGCAGCCGATCACGCAGCCTCGCCCGGATCAGCAGCATGCCGATAACATAATTGAAGGCGACCGACGCGACCAGCAGCGGCACAAACTGCCAATTGCCGACCGCGTAGAATACCAGCGACGCCAGCGCCAGCCACAGCACCGGCGCCGCATTGCCCGACCGGCCCAGCCAGAAATAGCCGGCGAGAACGATCGGCAAAAACACGAAAATGAAGGGATAGGAGTTGAAAAGCATGAATCGTTCTTGTGAAGCCGAAAAAGCCTAACCATACAACCCGGCGGTCAACAAGACGTGCGCCGACCCCACCGGCGCGGCTGTGCTGGCAATCGGGCCCGTGAAGCGTATATGCATCAGACAGTGACGCGCCCGCACGACCATTTGAAAGAAACCCGAAGTGAACGAGCCGATCGCGACAAACAGTCAGACGGGCGCGCCGATCGCACCGCGCCGCCGGCACGCCTTTACCACCCACGGCATCACCATCACCGATGATTATGCGTGGCTCAAGGACGCCAACTGGCAGGAGGTGCTGCACGATCCGTCGGTGCTCGATCCGGATATCCGCGGATATCTCGAAGCCGAGAACGACTACACTGGAAGCCTGCTCGGTCACACCGCGCGCTTGCAGGCGGCGCTGGTCAAGGAAATGCGCGGTCGCATCAAGGAAGACGATTCCAGCGTGCCCGCACCTGACGGTCCCTATGCCTATGTGAGGAAATTTCGGGAAGGAGGCCAGCACGAGCTATTCGGCCGCGCGCCGCGCGACGGCGGCGAGGCCGAGATCATCCTCGATGGTGACGCGCTTGCCGCCGGCCACCCATACTTCAAGTTCGGCGGCGCGCGGCATTCGCCGGATCACAGGCTGCAAGCCTGGAGCGCGGATCTCAAAGGTTCGGAATATTTTTCAATTCGCGTGCGCGACTGGGCCGATGGCGCAGATGGCGCCGACCTGATCGAGGAAACCGACGGCGGCGTGGTGTGGAGCGCGGACTCCAAGGCCTTCTTCTACGTCAGGCTCGACGGCAATCATCGTCCGATGCAGGTCTGGCGGCATCGCCTCGGCACCGCGCAGGCGGACGACGTTCTGGTCCACGAAGAAAAGGATTCCGGCTGGTTCACGCATATTCACGAAAGCGCCAGCGGCCGCTTTTGCGTGATCGCCGGCGGCGACCATGAAACCTCGGAGCAATGGCTGATCGATCTGGCCGATGCCGGGGCAACGCCGCGCCTTGTCGCGGCGCGCGAAGTCGGCGTGCAGTATTCGGTGGACGATCGCGGCGGCGAATTGTTCATCCTCACCAATACCGACGGCGCGATCGATTTCAAGATCGTCACGGCGCCGCTTTCGGCGCCCGAACGCGCCAATTGGCGCGATCTTATTCCCTATCGCGAAGGCGTCTACATTATCGACGTCGAGCTTTACGCCCGTCACTTGGTGCGGCTGGAGCGCGCCAGCGCGCTGCCCTCGGTCGTGATCCGCGATCTCGGCACCGGCGACGAGCACGCCATCGCGTTCAACGAAGCAGCCTATTCGCTCGACGTCATCGGCGGTTATGAGTTCGATACGAACAACCTCAGATTTTCCTATTCGTCGATGACGACGCCGGCGGAAATCTACGATTATGACATGGTGAGCCGCCAGCGCCGCTTACGCAAGCGCCAGGAGATTCCGTCCGGCCACAATCCCGCCGACTATATCACCACCCGCATCCTGGCGGCGTCCCACGACGGCGCGCAGGTGCCGGTCTCGATCCTGCACCGCCGCGATTTCAAGCGCGATGGCTCGGCACCGCTATTGCTGTATGGCTATGGCTCTTATGGCCACGCCATGCCGGCTTCATTTTCCGCCAACCGGCTGTCGCTGGTCGATCGCGGCTTCGTTTACGCCATCGCACACATCCGCGGCGGCTCCGACAAGGGCTGGGGCTGGTATCTCGATGGCAAGCGCGAGAGCAAGACCAACAGTTTTGACGATTTCGCCGCGGCGGGCGGCGCGCTCATTGCCGCAAAATATACCAGCAAAAAGCGCATCGTCGGCCATGGCGGCAGCGCCGGCGGCATGCTGATGGGCGCCGTCGCCAACCGCGCCGGCGAGTTGTTCGCCGGCATCGTCGCCGAAGTACCGTTCGTCGACGTACTCAACACCATGCTCGACGATACGCTGCCGCTGACGCCGCCGGAATGGCCGGAATGGGGCAACCCGATCGAGAGTGAAAAGGATTTTCGCACCATCCTGTCCTATTCGCCTTACGATCAGGTCGCGGCCAAGGACTATCCGAAAATCCTCGCCATGGGCGGTCTCACCGACCCCCGCGTGACCTATTGGGAGCCGGCAAAATGGATCGCGCGGCTGCGCGCCACCATGACCGGCGGCGGCCCGGTGCTGCTGCGCACCAACATGGGCGCCGGTCACGGCGGCGCATCCGGCCGTTTCAACCGGCTCGACGAGATCGCCATCGTCCACGCGTTCGCGCTGTGGGCCGTCGGACTGGCGGAGGGTGAAACGTAAACCGCTGCGTCATGCCCGGCCATGACGTGGTCGCGAGTGCAACCATGCTGGGTTCAGTTGCCGTCGAGGTCGGCGGAGCTCGGCAGATAGTAATCGGTCCACGCCTTCGGTCTGGTCTTCAGCGTGCCGACCTTATAGAGGTGATCGGCGAATTTCATGGTCCCCTGCGGCTGAAGATTCCACTCCATCATGCCGGGCTCCTTGAGCCAGGCCAGAAGATCCTCGGCGCCGGTTTTGTCGCCGGTGACTTCCTTGTAGATGTCGACCGCGGTCCTGGTATCGCTGCGGATCAGATCGTGGGCTTCCTTCGAGGCCGCGCGTACGGCCTCGATGATTGTCGGATTGGCATCGGCGAATTTTGTCGTGGTAAAGAATTGCGCCTGGCTTAACGGTCCGCCCATCACCTCGGTCGAGGTCAGCACGACATGCGCCCCGGGCACGTTCTTCATCTCGACGAAGGTGTAGGGTGGAATCGTAAAGTGGCTGTGGATTTCATGGGTCGGGTTTGACATAGCGGCGACCGCATCGGGATGACCGAGCTGCACGGTGTTGCTGTCGAACTTCGACCACTGATCGTCGCCATAGAGTTTTGCGGCCGCGATCTGCAGCACGATCGCTTGCGTGGAAACCTTTACAGTTGGAACCGCAATCCTGTCGCCGGGTCCAAAATCCTTGATGCTCTTGATATTGGCATCGCGGCTGATCAGGCTCATCGGCTGCGCCGAGGTCGCGACAATGCCCTTGACGCCGCCCTTGGTGCGATCCCATAGCAATAACAGGTTGCCGGTGCCGGTGCACAGAATATCGACGCCGCCGGCGAGCAGCGCGTCGGTCTGCGCGCCGCCACCCGAGAGCGTCACCCATTTGGCCGCAACGTTTGGCAGGCCAAGCCTGGCTGCGTGCTTTTCGATCAGTTTCTGCTTTTCGATGATGTGGGTCGGCATATAGAGAATGCCAGGCTGGCGCGAAACCGCGACCTCGCTTTTTTGCTGTGCCTGCGCCGGCAATACCGACCCCAGCAGACCAATGGCGGCCATCGCGCCCGCATAAAATCGCCACTTCGCCTGCATTGCGTTTCCCCGGCCTGTTTTCTTGCAAAGATGTTATCGGCATCTCCGAGCGAGGGGTCAAGGCGAGGATGGACAGCCGCCGATATCAGGTCCAAATTCGAAATCCCGGCCGTGGCCGCAATCGCCGAACCGAGATGGCCCGGCACTGACTTACACGGCAGTTCAAACGTTCAGACAAAGGAGCAGGCGATGGGTTCCGCAAACAGGTTACGGATCGCCAAAGCACTGTTCGTACTAGCCGCGCTGGCGGGCGCTCCGGCGTTCAGTTCGCCCGCGAGCGCGCAGACAACGGCAACGCCGACGGCGAACGCGGCACCGACGCCCGACAATGCCGTTCTGCTCACGATATTTCTGAAACACGACCAGTCACGGCCCTTGGGCGAGCTCAATACGCAACTTGAGAGGCAGGGCTATTACAAGGCTTTCCCGCCGCCCGGCGTCGAGGTCGTCAGCTGGTATGTGATGATGGGGATCGGCCAGGTCGTCACCCTGCGGCTTCCGGCTTCCCGGCTCCGCGAAGTCAACCGAGCCATCGAAAACACCGCCTGGGGCAGCTATCGAACCGAATTTTATCCGACCTATGACTACACGGCGATCGCGCAAGGATTGCGCGACAAGGCGCAATAGGCGCGGACCGGACGAACATTCCAATGCGCGACGAAGTCCTCTATCACCAGAAGGCAGCGATCGTCGATAACGTTACGCGTTACATACGCGACCTTGCAGCCCGATCGCTTCTTGATATCGGCGCGGGCGGTGCGGAAACGGCTCTGCCGTTGTCGAAGCTGGTCGACCGGTATCACGCCATCGAGCAGAATCCGCATTATGCCGCGCGGTTGGAGAATGCCGGATTGAAGGTTAGCCGGGGCACATTCCCGCTTGCCCTCGACGAAACCTACGACCTGGTGCTGTCCTCGCACTCGGTGCCGGAACTGCTGATCGAACCGTATGCCGCGTTCCTGTCGTCCGCCTGGCGGCTGACGGCCCCCGGAGGCCTGCTTTTGGTCATCACCTTCAAGGGAAGCCGGGGCGACCTTGCCGAGGTTAGGCAAGAACTACTCGGCGAGCCGCCGGCGCCGTCGGAAGAACACGACACCATCATGCGCAATTTTCAGCGGCTTGGCGGAAGGGTCCGGACCGAAAGGGTCAACAGCTATGTCGAGGCAAGGAAACCCGGGCATATCGCAAGCTTCCTTGAGCCATGGCTGACACAGGATCCGGCGATGCAGGCGTCCATCCATCACGCTTTCACCGGCATCGTAGAGACGCGATACAAGGTCCGCGATGGTCTGTATGTTTTTCCTACGCAGCATCTCTTCATCAGTTGCCGCCGGCAATGAGCATGCTGTTGCGGCATCGATTGCCGGCAAGCGAGAGCTTGCCGGCAATCGAACCGCCGTGGGGTCAGGCCGGCCGCTGATGATGATGTGGCGCCGGCATGTGCGAATGCTTTGGCGGCATTCCGGGAACGCCGGGGTCGTCGACGATGCAGTTGCATCGCTGCGTCGAAATGCATTCCGTCTCGCCGGTGACCTCATTGGAGCGCGCCTCAAAGGTCCACGCCGTCGTGATGGATTTCGGCGCGGCGTCGCTATGGCGCAAAAGCACGATGTTCTTGCGCTGTACCGGGTCGGAATATTCCAGCAGTATCTCGCTGTCCTGCGCGGATTGAGCAAGCGCCCGCTTCACCACCGCCAAGCCGAACAGACCTCCGGCGGGCGCCGTCCCGACCAAGTCGGCGAAGTCGGACAGAAAGGCCGCCGGAACCTCGCCGGCGTGAAACGAATCCCGGGCGGTGACGTCCGTCGTGTATTCCAGCGGAACATAGCTGCGGTCTGACACGGCCCAGACATTGGGAATTTCCTTCGTAGGATCGGCGGCGTCGCGGACCGGCATCGTCACCAGGGCCCTTTCATCGTCCATCGTGCAGTCGTATTGCACCATGCGTTCACCCGGCTCACAGGTATTGTGCTTGTGAAGCAGTCCGACTCCGAACCGCTCGTGCACGTTGTGGCGAACAAAAAGCTTCGCCGCAGCGCTCAGGAAACCGTCGAGCCGATCCTCGGTTCGGACGGTCTGGTTGGCCGCTTCAATACTCAGCAGCCCGTTATACATCTCACGGTCGAAATCGTTGCAAAGCTCCTGAAGACTCATTGATGGCTCCCAAGGTTACAGATGCATCGAAACATTAAACTCAATCGTTCTAACGCCGGCGGGTTTCCCCAGCGGTTGCAGGCAGCCTAACCGCCAGTTGCTCGCCAAGCAACCGTTCGACAAGACGAGATGAAGGTTGCATCGCAGCGTCATCAGGCGTGCCTGGTTTGCGCACCTGCAGCGTCGGGATAGAACTGCGGCGCCTCGCGACGGTCAAACATGCCGTAGTCGCGTACGATGCGGACGCTGCGCAGCCGCGCGCCATCCTGCAATGAGATCCGTGTCTCGAAGGCCGCGGCGGCGGCGCGGTCGCGCCAGGATATCAGCAGGATGATATCGCCCGGTGTCAGGATCGCATCGAACACGTCCCATGCGACAAGGTCCGGCACACTGGCCGGAAGCCCCAGCCATGCGGCGACACCATCCGGACCGGTCTGCCCGACCCACTGCGGCGGACGCCCCGCATCAATCAGGGTAACCGCGGTGGCCTCGCCGGCTTCGGTCTCGTCGAGCCGCTGTTCATGCAAGGCATGGCCTCGCGGCGGCCGCGTATCCTGCGTCACCTGGCCGATCCGCAAATGATAGTCGAGAAAGATGCCGGAGCGACCTCGCTCCTGCACGATGTGATGCCTTGCATGGATGCGCCAGCGCACCAGCGCCTTCTCGTCGCGCCAGCTCGACAGCGACAACAGCCACCCGCCGCGCCGGAGGCTGCGATAGCGGATATTGTCGACAAAGCCATCCATCTTCTCCAGTTCGGGGTTGAGCGTCTTGGCAAGACCGAGATAGGCCTCCCATTGTTCCGGCTTCGGATGGGTCTCAAAAAGTACAGCGAACATGATCGCAATCCGGGGAATGCAGCAACGGCGCTGTCATACGCGGGCTTGACCTGTGTATCCATCCCTTCGCATGAATTTTTGGAAGATGATGGATGGCTGGGTCAAGCCGGCCATAACGACGCAGGATCAGGACGTGCGTCTCGGAGCATTCAAATCACCGCTTCGCAAATGCTCGGTTGTCGACTACGCAACCGCCGCGATGCAATCAATTTCGATGCCGAAGTGCACCGGCTACGCCGTGCGTCTGCATCCACGCAGCAGGGTTGAACGGCGGCGTACCGGAATAGCGCTCGGAGAGCATCAATGTTGCCGTCATCGCCATCATGACGCCAGGAGCCGCCTCGGCCGTGAGCGGCAGCAGCATGATGGCCCAGCATGTCGCGATACACGGCGCAGCGATCTGAATTCCGTAGCGGAAGCTGCCGACCTCGGCGGCGAGGCCAAAGGCCGGAAGCGGCCGCAACGCATGGCAGCGGTTGAGGAACAGGACTTTGGCGGGCGTCATCTGCCATACGACCATGACGGCAACGGCAATCGCGAAAGCCGTCACCGCGCTTCCCGCGACGACCCGCAGGGCGACCGCGGCCAGCGTCAGACCCGCCATGGCCAACATCCAGCCGCCGAAATAGCCCCCGAGAAACAGTGCGACGGCACGGACGCGGCGTTCGGCCAGGCTTCGGTCCCAGACATGGACAAGCGGCTGCCAGAGCAGCGGCGTCATCATCGCCAGCAACATGACCAGCCAGGACACCGCCTGTCCGGTCCAGGCATTAATGGAGAGGGTCGCAGCGAGAGCCGCAGCGCCGGTCCAGCCCGCCGCGGCGGTGGTCGAGCACAGGGTCGGTATCAGAACCGAATGGTCGAGCCCGATGGCCAGCATCCAGGCCGCGGCACTTACCGCAATGACAGGCCAGGCGCGCCCCGAGGCCATCTCCCGCAACGCCGCGAACGCGGTTGTCATTGACCGGACTGCCGATGCACGCTGACCTGCCCGACCTTGATGGCATCTTCCACGCGAACGTCCGACCGTGGGACGATTTCGACGTCGATGTTTTTTGCCTGCTCCGCATCAAGTTTCATCGCATCGACCGCTGCGGTGATCTCGAGCGTCTTGGTCAAGCCGTTGCCGGCATGGGGCCCGCCGGGTTTCGAAGCCTTCTCCAATCCGAAAAGCGAGATCGAGCCGGCCTTGGTGCCGGCGGATCCGGCCGGCGCGTCCGGCTTGTGAAGTACGACGTCGAAAACCCCCGAGCCGTCCTTGCCACGAATGTTCTCCAGCTTGAGAAAGACGCGATCGGGCTCACCCGGCGTATCGGCGCTCATCGTGGATTCGTTGAAGCTTTGAGTGACCACCTTGAGAGGCTGCGGCGAAAACTTGACCCGGCTCTTGACCGGCTTCGGTCCGAGCGCGATCTCCTTGTCGTTTGAGCCGAGAACTTCGGCGGCCGGGCGCTTCTTCATGACCACACCCTCCAATTGACCGGCGGCTGGGATTTCCCGCAGCCGTGGCGCCATTGCTTCCAGCCGCATCGACCGCCGGGTCGCGCCGCGCAGGGGATCGGATGTATCGTCGTACTCGTAACCGAGCGCCGTGGTCGACAACATGTCCTTGGGGTTCGACGGACGGTCCTTTTCATCGGCGCCGAACAGGGCAAAAGAGCGGCGGCGGGTCGGCCCGTTGAGCCATGCCGCGTCAGTCGGATTATTGTTCCGGGGATCGCGGTTGCGCCAGACCTCCCACAGCCGATCGATATTGGCGTGGTGCAGCCAGAAAATCGGATCAAGCGCCGCAGTCGTCGGGTAGGACATGAGGCCGCCACGGCCGCCGACGTCGCCATGAACCAGATCGTGCGGCGCCGCCTCGATCAGCCCTTCCTGCTCGCCGCTCGGAGAAAAGATGGTGCGCGGACCGCCGACGCCCTCGCCCGGACCTTCGGTTATTCCTTCGAAATCATGGTCCGCGATCCGGTCGGCCAGTTCGACGTCTTCCGCTGCCACCGACGTGCCGTGCCGGGCCTTGACGAACAGCGGATTGGGCGTCCCGTCGAGCAGCTTCTTGTCAAGAAACGCCTGCGGCACCTTGGTCGCGTCGGGATTTTTTGTATTGCTGTAATTCCAGTACGGCAGCGCCCAGTCGGCAGGTCCGCCAAGCGACCTGATGGCGTCTCGCACGATGTCTTCGAAGCTCTCCAGGTAGGCCCGGTGCCATGGCAGGAAATACCAGCTCTGATGCTGGCACTGGCTCCAGTAGCGATCGCGCTCCGGCTTTTTCGGCAGCGCCTCGCCCTTGACGAGATATCCGAGGTTGATCCATTGCGCCTGATCGAAATCATGCATCGCGGCGAGATAGCGCCAGCTCGCCTTCTTCGTGACCGGCCGCCCGCGAAGCTCATGCACCGCCTTGGCGTACCAAAGCATCGTGTCGTTCCAGGTCCTGCCGAGTGACCGAACCTCCCGCCGCATCCGCGTCGCCATCGCCGCCTCCATCCAGCCAATGAATCGGACTACTGCAGATTGTAGTCAGAGCACGCCTTGGAGTCGATCCGGCTTGAAAAATCAGGGCCGCCGGGACGCCAATGGCCGCGGCCCCTCACCGGATTTCCGGCGCGATAAAATGGAAGCCTATCCGAGATATCTGCGTGCCCGCAACGGACCGGCAAAAAGCCCGCCGGTTTGTGCCGGCGGGCGTCGATGGGTATTCGGACGTCAAAATGACGGAGGCTTATCGATTCGAGGGACTCCAGTACATCCGTGGCAATCCCGAATCGACGGCGTCAGACCGCGCGAAGATTTTCCGCGCTGGTCTTGCCGCGCATGCTGTCGACCTTGGACTCGAATGAAAGCTTCTGGCCTTCATTGAGCGAGCCCATGCCGGCGCGTTCGACGGCGCTGATGTGCACGAATACGTCGTTGCCGCCGTCATCGGGTGCGATGAAGCCAAAACCCTTTGTCGCGTTGAACCATTTAACTGTGCCGGTTGTCATTTTATGTTCTCCAGAATGCGCGAATGCGCGATGCGCCCGCACGACCTTCGTGGGGGCTTGATCCGATTTCAGCGATGTCTTGGGGAAGGAAGCCGGTACGGCGCGGTCAACAAGGCAGATCGTCGTTTCGAATAGGCCGCGTTTACGCGATTACGCCGGACAAAGCAAGCCGCAAGCGCAACCGGCGCGATGCTCCCGCGCCGGAAAGCGGCGGCAGATCATCCCAGCCGGCTGATCTGTTCCTCGGTCACCACGCGCTCGACATTTTCGGTCTTGCTTTTGATGCGGTAGCGCGGGCGGCCATCCGCCTCGATCGGCAGGCAGGTGACAATGGTATAGATACTGCGCTGCTTTAGACCGGCACGGCCCTGCGGGCCCTGTAGCTGGTGATGGACGTCGTCGTTGATCGCGTAATTGTGCGCCATCGTGTTGTCTTTCCTTCGTAAAGCAGGGCTTTTAGTCAGAACGGCGCTGCAAAGCAATATCTCGTTGGGCGGAAGCGGCATTTTTTGGCGGCGGCAGGGCCTTGATGACACGAGATGTCAAGTGTGTGTATATTTCCGGTTGAGTATGACCAACGCTCCCTATTTTTCGGTTATGCTCTGTTTTTTCTGTCGTCATTGCTTTGAATCGAACGAGGTTCGGTGTGACAAATTATTATGTCGACAGCGACTTTTCCACCCCCACCGCGGTCTGCGACGTCATCATGAAAGGCGGGGTCACCAGCGGCGTAGTGTACCCGCTCGCCCTCACCGAACTGGCCAAGCAGTTCCGATTTTCCCAGGTCGGAGGCACTTCCGCCGGAGCCATCGCCGCCGCGGCCGCGGCGGCGGCGGAATACGGCAGGCACGTCCCGGGAGCGGGTTTTGTCCGGCTGGCGAAACTGCCTGCGGAGGTGGGCGAAATTCTCTTCGGCCTGTTTCAGCCGACACGCGCGTTGAAGCCGATGTTCGCCATACTGGTTGCTTCGATCGGCAACGAGGGCACGGCAATCAAAGTGATGAGGGTGATCGGCGCGGCGCTCGCCGGATTCGCTGCTGCCGCGATGGCCGGATCGCTGCCCGGACTGCTCATCATGGTGGCTGGATGGTGGGTTTCCAATCTGGCATTGGCGGTGCTAGGGGCGGTGCTGCTCCTGATCGGGATCGTTCTCGCCGTTGCGATCGGCATTTACGGCGCGATCATCAAGGGCATCCCGGATAACGACTTTGGATTGTGTCCCGGAAAAACCCAGCCCGGAAATTCGACGCCCGGCCTCAGCGACTGGCTTGCGGATCTTATCGACGAAATCGCAGGCCGCGATCCGAAAAAGGATCCGCCGCTGACATTCGGTGACCTGGCGCCGGCGGGGGATGCCGGCGCGTCCGGGCACAAGATCACGCTGCGCATGATGACGACCAATCTCACGCTGCGCCGACCTTACCGTCTGCCGTTGAACGAAAAAATCTACGCCTTCAGGCTCGCCGACTTCGAAAGGTTGTTTCCGGCGCGCATCACGTCCTATCTCACCGCGCATTGCGAAAAAATCGAGGATCCAACCGGGGACTACGGCGATCTATACACATTTCCGGAGCCGGAACACCTGCCGCTCATCGTCGCCACCCGCATGAGCCTCAGCTTTCCGCTGCTGTTCTGCGCGGTGCCGCTGTATGCCAGGGATTTCACCTTCGCGACCGAGGCGGAGCGGGCCAAGTGGCGCAAGCACCTGTTCAGCGACGGCGGCCTTTCGAATAATTTTCCGATCCAGTTCTTCGACCGGATGCTGCCGAATTCCCCGACCTTCGGTATCACGCTTGATGACTTTAGCGAGAAACGCGTACCCGAAGATATCCAGAAGCGGTATCCGCCGAACGACCCGCGCACACGCGTCTGGCTGCCCAAAACCACGAGCGTCGGAAGCGGCATGCTGATTCCCGGCGAGCCGCTCCATGGCATCGGCGCATTCCTCTCGCGGCTGCTCGACGCGGCCATGTCCTGGCAGGACAATCTTCAAAGCACGCTGCCGGGTTACCGCGACCGGATCGTTCACGTCGGCCTGACGTCCGATGAAGGCGGCCTGAACATCGCCATGCCGTCCAAGCTCGTGCTCGCACTGGGAGCTTATGGCGCCCAGGCCGGCATCGACATGCGCGACAAATTCGATCTCGACGAGCATCGCTGGTGCCGTTTCCTGGTCGCCATGGACCGGCTGGACCATACCGTCGACGAAATCGCCGCGGCCTACGACGGACCAAGTGGCGTCGAATCCTATGCGACATTTCTCGATCGATATCCGAATCCGCCGAATCCGGTCAGCTACAAGAATGCCGCGCGCAACCACCTTGAAACCTTGAAGACGCGCGTGGCCGACCTCGCCGAACTAAGCCGGCGCTGGGAAGCTCAACCGCAAATCCCGGATGCGGACCTGCCTCACCCCAAAACCGACTTGCGCATCACGCCGCGTCCGTGATCGCCCTCGTATCAGGATCGCGTCACTGCTTGTGAAGAATTCAGGGAGCTCCGAATGTCCTATCTCAATCCGACCAGAGTGCATTTTGCGGGCCTGTTCCGCGCCGACGTGTCGACCGTCAACAACGACGATCAGCATTTCGATTCAGCGACGTTCACGCCGAACGACCAGGACTATGGCGACAACACGAATAACGGCTGGTGGCAACCTTCGGGCACCGGGGCATGGCGGCTTTGCGGCTGCACGATCACCGGGGCGGCCTGGGACGGCAAATTCGCCACCACCGGCGCAGCGGATCCCGTGGTGGGGCTGCCGCTGAGGAACAGCAGCGACCGCGTCGACGCCAAGATCGTCGATCTCGATCCCGATCAACAGATGGTGTCGATGATCTTCGGGCTGGAGGTGCGGATTGCCGATCCGGCCAGCGGCACCATACTGATGTCCGGCAGGTTCTCGCCTGCGCCGTTCATGGGCATGTGGGGCCGCGGCGGCGCGGGCGACACCGGCGCCAGCGTGTTCTACCATTCCAGTCTGACCGATGTCGCCTGGGGCGACCTGTCGAAGTCGCCGGCGCTGCAAGCATTGCAGGCCGCGACGATCCAGGGGCAGTTGTCGATGCGGTTCATGCTCGACAGCTACAATATGAGCGGCGACAAGCGCGGCTATGGGCGGATCGTCGGCACCATCGGGCCGGCGCTTGCCGGCGAACCCGTCCACTTCGTCGCCGGACGCCATTTGGCATCGATCGCCAGGTCGCTGGGCAACGTCACCTGTTGCATCGATCCGGCCGGAACGCACATTTTGGCTGACTTCGGCAACGCGCTGCCGAGCGATGCACACGGCAACGTGCCGAACCTGGGCAGCATTCATCTGGTTGCCGTCAAGAACGTCGCCGCCATCGAAAATGGCGCCGCGCATCTGGCGGCGGCCGATATCGTGGACCTGGGATCGCTGGCCGGCTACTCCGCGGACGGCTACTACCTGCAGACCGCGGCAATACAAGCGTTTCCGGACAACGGCAGCCTGACCGCACCGCAACTGCAGGCGCTGCGGACGCTGCCGCTGGCCGTGGTGCAGTCGGATAGTGGCGGCGGCTGGAACGTCTGGGCCGCGGAAGCGCCGGACGGCATCTACGCACGCGCCGACATGTTCGTGTGCCGGATCAATCCAGGCGAAAGCCAGACCCTTCCGATCAAGGTTACCCGGTTTGGCCAGCCCCTGGCAGGGCAGACGGTCGTCGCCGTCATTGGGGATAATACCAACATTATCGGGGGCACCTTTCCCTTATGCACTCCCGCAACGGCCCTGCAGCTCGACGTTAGCGGACCGACCGACGGCGACGGCTGGACCAAGCTGACGATTACCGGCAGCGATCCCGGCCGGCCGCGGCAGTATCTCGATGGCCAGATCTACGAGATCGATCTGACGGTAAAAAACGCGGCAAGCGCGGGTACGGCGTTCGATCCCTGGCTTTTTATCAGCGTGCTGTTGTTCAGCGAAACCGCCGTCCCCGACACTGTGACCTGGAATGGCGACGTGCTGCCCATCCTGCAGCAATATGCCAATCTTTATCCGCGGCCGCACGGTCCGGTCGTCAATTACGACCCTGAATATCCCGATGAGCCTAATCCGGCGCCGCTGTTGCACCCGGTGATCAGCCTGACCAACAAGGATTGGGTGGCATCGTTTGCTCCGCGAATCCTGACCGCGCTCGGCCTTCCGATCGAGCATCCCAACCATATGCCGGTGACCCGCGACCTGTCGGCGGGGCGGCGCGGCATCCTGCAGAAATGGATGCAGCAGGTCATTGTCGGGTCGGTACCGTTGGAGCCGGGGCCGGTGATACCGCCCGGAGGGGCGCTGGAAGCCAGGCGCGCAGCGCCGCGCGCCGCCCCGCGCCAGCAGCCGGAGATGCCCGACAGCAAGACCGCCGCAATGCGCCGGATGAAATCGGGCATGGCCCATCAACGCGGCACGAAATAGGAGTGCGGTCATGCTGAAAATCAATCCGATCAAGATCACCGACCTCGCAAGCCTGCAATTCGCCCTGCAAAAGGCGATCGAGCTCGAACATGCGACCATCCCGCCTTACCTGACCGCCTATTATACGCTGCGCGGGACCAGCGCAGGGGGAGCGGCGGCGCGGCAAATCCTCCACAGCATCGTCGTCGAGGAGATGCTGCACATGCATCTCGCCTGCAACATCCTCAACGCGATCGGCGGCGCACCGGTCATCAACGCGCCGAAGTTCATCCCGAACTATCCGGGCCCGCTGCCGATGGGGATCGGCGGCGCGGACGGACTGGTGGTCGGCATCAAGCGTTATTCGAAGGCGACGGTGCAGAACACCTTCATGGAAATCGAGGAACCGGAAAACCCGATCCATATTCCGGTCAAGACCGCGCTCGAAGCCATTGCGCCGAGCTTTGAGACGATCGGCCAGTTCTACACCGCGATCGGCAATGAAATCACCAGACTGAACAAGATCAGCAACATCTTCACCGGCGACCCCGGCCGCCAGGTGCCGGGCGCCGTCATCGTCACGGATGTTGCAAGCGCGCTGGCGGCGATTTCCACCATCGTCGTCCAGGGCGAAGGTACGCCCACGTCCCCCGCCGACAGCCCGACGCAATATGCGCATTATTATCGGTTCGAGGAACTGTTCAGGGGAATGCGGATCGTCGTCGATCCGTCGTCGCCGGTCGGCTATTCATTCGATCCCAAGCAGCCGATCGTGATCGACGACACCGCCGATGTCACGCAGATGGCCGACAATCCGCGCACCGTCGACTTCAGTTCGAGCTGGCGCGCCGCACAACTCGCCGACGAATGCGACGCGATCTACACCAAGCTGCTCAACGCGCTGCATATCGGGTTCAACGGTCAGCCCGACTGGATCGACCGCAACGCCGTCGCGGTGATGTTCGAATTCAAGAACTGCATCGAGGAACTGCTGCAGCAGCAGCTCGCCAGCGGCCTCTTTGCCGGGCCGCGGTTCGTCTATGCGGGGCCGTGAGGCGGCGGTGGCCGGAAACTCCCGCTGCACGCGGTAAGCCGATCCGGCTAGGCTGCTGTCGGTGAATGCTGGCGGAGAGGGAGGGATTCGAACCCCCGATAGGCTTGCACCTATGCCGCATTTCGAGTGCGGTGC